>DAISZI010000175.1:0-4018 GCA_036824885.1 Oligoflexia bacterium | reverse complement strand
CCCTTCTGACTGAAGATCGGACACACCAAAAAACCCTTGCTCTGGGGGCCTGGATCAAGGTGGGCTCGCGGCATGAATCAGAACCGGGAATTTGTCATTACTTAGAGCACATGCTTTTCAAAGGCACCAAGACCCGAACCGCACTTGATATTGCTCGTCAAATTGATCAGATAGGAGGAGATTTCAACGCCTTCACAACCCGTGAATATACCTGCTTGCATCTGACGTTACTGGACACCCATGGAAAACTTGGGCTTGAGATTTTATCTGACATCCTTCTGAACTCAGCATTTAAAAATCAAGAATTTGAACGAGAAAAAACAGTCATCTTACAAGAAATCGCCATGGTTGAAGAATCTCCTGAAGAATTAGCCCACGATCTTTTTTTTGAAAAAATCTATCCGAAGCAAGGTCTAGGCAGGTCTATTTTAGGCACCCAAGCAAGTATTGAATCCATGAAAAGAAAAGATCTGATCAATTTTTTTCAGCGCCATTACCAACCCCATCAAATCATCATTGCTATTGCCGGAAATATGCACCATGAAACTGCTATTGAAGCCCTCCAACCTCTCAACCAATCTTTAGGGAATAAAAGCTACTGCCCCCCGAACTTTTCACCACCTCCAGCAAAGTTCCGTCCAGGCTATTGGTGGATAAAACGCCCCACAGAGCAAGTCCACTTCCTCTGGGGCGCACCCGCAAGCGCTTACAACTGTCCTGATCGTTTCCCAAGCTTACTCTTGAATCTCTACTTAGGCTCAGGAATGAGTTCTGTTTTATTTCAGGAAATACGCGAAAAACACGGCCTTGCTTACACGATTTATTCTTCTTTATCCTCCTTCAGTGATACAGGTTTATTTTCTATTTATGCAGCAACTCATCCGAATCAAGCGCAACGCTGCTTAGACCTCCTAGAAAAATGCATTCAAAGGGTAAAAACGCGAAAAATCAGCTCTCAACAACTTCAATTACTTCAAGAAAATCTTAAAAATAACATTTTACTGGGCTCAGATCATGCAGAAATCAGTATGTCTCGCCTTGCAAAAAATGAACTTTTTTTCCATAGGCCCTTAAAAATCCAAGAGATTTTCAAAAAAATTGATACCACCACAGCAGAAGATCTCAAAAAAGTAGCCCAGAAATACTTCCAACAACAATGCCTTCTGATCCTAGGTCCCTCCTCTTCAAAAATGCTCTTAAAAAATTATGAAAACAGATAAAGACGAGGAAACCCTAGATTTAGAACCACTGGAACCTTCTTTAGTCGAAGAAACGCTTCCTGCTATTGCTGAAAAAGTAGAAACTGAAGTTTTTTGCCGTCACGATCCTTTAGGGCGTTACCTGCAAGAAATTCGCAAGCATCGTTTGCTCACACTAGAAGAAGAACAAGAGCTCATTTTAGATTGGAAAATGCATGGCAATGTCCATGCAGCTAAATCTTTAATCTCAGCTAATCTGCGATTAGTCGTTAAAATTGCTTTTGAATACCGTACTGTCTACGCGAATATCTTAGATCTGATCCAAGAAGGAAATATTGGACTGATGAAAGCAGTCGCAAAATTTGATCCCACCAAAGGAGCACGGTTAGGGTATTACGCCTCTTGGTGGATACGTTCTTACATCCTGAAGTACCTTTTAGATAATTTCAGATTAGTCAAAATAGGAACTACCCAAGCTCAAAAAAAACTCTTTTACCACCTCATGCGTGAAAAAGAACGCATTGAAGCCCAAGGCCTTTTAGCAGGACCTAAATTACTTGCCAAAAAATTAAACGTTCGAGAAAAAGACGTCGTTGAAATGCAACAACGCTTATCCAGTCAAGGACAAGAAATGTCTTTAGACACTCCTATTGTCAGCGATACAGAAACCACCCACCTCGAACTTTTAGCAGATCCAACAGAAACAGCAGATATTCGTTTAGAAAAAAAACAATTAATTGCTCTTCTAAAATCAAAACTTCCCGAATTTGAAAAAAAACTCAACGATAAAGAAAAACAGATCCTTCACCAAAGGCTTCTTTCTGAAGAACCCAAAACCCTTCAAGAAATCGCAGGTGATTACCAATTAACTCGAGAACGAGCACGACAAATTGAAGCCAAAGTCATCGAAAAATTAAAAGTTTTATTACAAGAAACTTAATGCACACAGGTCATCCGAACCGTTCCTGATAAACCTAACTCCTCTTTTCCTACACGGTAAGCTTGTAATAATTCAGCATCTTGCGTAGGAAAAGCATCCAAAATCTCAATTTCATGAGGATCTTGCGTTTCTTGAGCTACCACCACATACCAAATGAATTGTCCTGTTTGCTTAGGATAAGAACGAATAAAATGGTAGACCCTCAAAGACTCAGCATCATGCTTTTGACTCAACAAACTCCAAACTTCATCAGGAGCATCTAAAGTCTGCTCGAGAAACTGAGTGTACCCCTGAGAAAGGGTGGTACAAATTTTTTCAGCTTTTTGAAATTCTTCTTGCGTCCAGGGACTAGCTAATCCATCTATTTCTCGAGTACTCAAACACTCTCCCTTGCGATAAGCTTCTACCATTTTTTCGTGTCGCGTAGAAAAAGCAAAGTATAGAAAACTTGGCTTTTCTTGCAAACACAAGCAAAGGCAAACACACCACATTTTTTGATGATCAATGGCATAAGATGCCATGAAAGTAAATCGATAATCTCCTAACGTAGTCTTTGTCCGCCAAATTTCTTGAGGATTTTGTAACGTCATCCATTTGAATTCTTCTTCAAGAAATTCTTCTGATAAATGTTGCTCACCTAATTTGCGATCATATTCCTTTTCTAATTGTTTCACTTCTGGCTCAAAGTAATCAACAATACATAATTCTGAACAAAAAAGACGACCGACCTCTTTTTCTACAAAAAAAACCCGTTCTGAAAAAGAAAGTTCTTTGTCACAGTGATAACAAAAATGTTTTTTAGATTTCTTCTGCTTATCGACCATTTTTTTTTCACGCTTCATGATCCAAATTGTACTTGGTACTTTCCTAGAGAGTCAATTGAGAATAAATTAGGTTTTTTTTTCCTTCTTGTTGAAGCAAAGAAATACCTCTAAAATAATGCCATGACAGATCTTTCTGTTTCAAACCAAATGCGTTTTGCGATTGACACCCCTTCTCGCTTAGCTCAAAAAATAGATCCTAATCCCTCTAATATTCAAAAAAGCATTTCAGACACAAAGAACCCAGGGCCTCTCCCAGAAGTCATAATAAAAAATCAAGACATCAAAAAAGATAAAACTCAAACTGAATACCCAAAAAATATAGAAAAATTGAAAAAAGAAAACCAGACCCCGGCATCCCTAGAACGTCCTTCAGATACACACACAAAAATTGCCGCTTATCAAATACAACAAAATGCCTTCCCTCTCCATGCTCATTTAGAAGAAACTCAAGATGCTTATAACGTTCGTATTTTGATTCCAGAAAACGAACAAAAAAACATCCAAGTAAGTCTTACAGAAAACCAATTAGTCATTTTTGGAAAAAGACAACAAAACTTCGAATTCCAAGAACCCCACCACAAACAAAGCTCTTCAGTTTATCAAAGCTTCTCAGAAACCTTCCCTATCGATGCTCCCGTAGTCAATCAATTGTTGTCACGCAAATACGAAGGCAATACCCTGACCATCCACCTGCCTAAAAAACATCCAAGTGCATGACTCCAAACGCTTGCCCTAGGGCTTCCTGACTCGATCGCCACCTGGGATGCAAAAAACTGACAGAAGGTGATCGAGCACTTCTTTGCACTCCCAAACACTAGAAAACCTCTGAGCAAGAAACGCTAGGCGCATGTCCGAAAAGGCTTGACCGTCAAGACCCTGCTTCTGAAGCTTCAGATGCCAGGAGACCCCCCCTCCAGGGGAAACATGGATCATTTCTTGTCAAAGAGAACTTTCTCCGATGTCAATAGTTCGGATACCCCAACCCTTCTTTTATCAGCCACCGATTCACAAGGGAAGTGCATTGAGATTAATTAAAACCATAGAGTCAAAAAAGA
>DAISZI010000174.1:2218-4033 GCA_036824885.1 Oligoflexia bacterium | reverse complement strand
CAGCTTTGCTGATTCCGAACCTCGCATCAGAGATAAGCTACGCTTCTACCTGATCTTCTGCTCATTCGTGATGCTTACCTGATGGAGCTCATCGACTGATCCACATCTCCTCAATCAACATCTTACACTCATTCACGATCACCTCATTATTGCCTGATCTGCTCATTTCTAATGCTTCTTTTTTTGCTCACTTACACAATATGCACCCCCCCCCTTTTTTTTATATTTAGACAAAAATGAACACAGCTTCATGAGCCATGATTTGTTTATATCAGTGATAGAGAATGAGCAGATGAAAATCGAACAAAAATCATGATCAGGCAAGAATCACGATCTGATCATCTGGTGGGGCATACTCGATATCTTGCTCAAAGTGAGTATCCGTAAGAGATTATCTAATTTATGCTGAGATATTTTTCTGTTCCCTTAAACTCAAAAAAACTACATCCTCAAAGCGAGTTAAAGCTTCAATTTCCTGATTTTGTTGAGAATCAAAAAAAAAGTGTCAACAGTTTTTGGACCAATGGCCTTGTGGAAGAATTTGAATTATTTTCTAGTGTAGCGGGAAAAAAGAAAAAACTTCACATGATTTTTTCTGGTTTTCAATGTATTCTTCAAAAACCTCAATTCTCTTTCGAGTTTCTTTTAAAGTATCAGAAAACATATAGTGTGAGTCTTTTTGTTCCAACTCAATTTGCTTGGATCGACTCAATCAAGAAAATTGAACCAATCTTTGGTCAAAAAATTCCTCTCTATTTTGGTGAAATTCCTGTCATGACTGAACGTGGTAGTTTTTTAGTCAATGGGGCGTCACGTGTTTTAGTCAATCAAATTCTGCGCTGTCCTTCTGTCTATTTTAAAGCAAAAATTGATCCCAAAAATCGTCGAACGTATACAGCAAGTTTTTTATCTGAATATGGTTCATGGCTTCGTTTTGAAACCGATATAAAACATCGTGTTTGGTTCCGTATTGACAAGTCGCAACGGTTTCCAATTTATACTCTTTTGAAAGCCCTTGGATTTCCAGAAAATTTTTTGAAATTTCAACTCAAAAATTATTCCTTTCTGGAGCCATCCCGTCAGGACTACCTGGTATCAATAACAAAAGAACGATTAGGCTCTTCTGGGGGGCAAAACCAACCAAACACCCGCGGAGAACCTGCAGTCGACTTAAGCATCAGCAAAGCTGATCCTGGAATCAGCAAAGCTGATCATAACCAGATGAAGGATGAGCGAACAAGTATCCGTCCAGCAGGCATCAGTCAGGCAGAAGAGTTAACGCCTGATCTGGTACTTCTTGATACTTCCTCTGCGGATCGTTCGCCAGCCAGTGGTTCTGATTCTTTCTCGAGTCGAGAGAAGATCAGGGATGAGCTTCGCTCATACTCTGATGCGAGCTCTACTTATCCACATATTCGAGAACGCAAGCGCGACAAACGTACTGAATTTGTAGTCGAAAATCCCCATGAAGCAATTCAAACTCTTTGGCAAAAATTAAACCCTGGTCGTTGGAACTCGCCACAAGGCTGTTACAGCTTTCTTTATAATAAATTCTTTCATCCAAAACGATATTCCATTGGAAGTGCAGGTCGAGCTCGACTGAATCGTCGACTTGGGCGCCGAGAATCAATCTCGATCACAACATTAACGCCAGAAGATATCTTAATTGCTTTGGATCTATTTCTAGGGTGTCATTATTCTGAAGAAGGCTTAGATGACATTGATCATCTAAAGAATCGACGAATTCGATTACCTGGTGAACTGATGCAAAATCAATTTCGGGTTGGCTTAAGTCGAATGATGCAGACCGCACAT
>DAISZI010000174.1:0-2208 GCA_036824885.1 Oligoflexia bacterium | reverse complement strand
GAAGAACAGCAGAGCTTCTTGAGGCAATTTTGAAAATTGACCGTTTTCCAATCCGAGATGTAGTTCAAACTCAATTTTTTGGGTCAGCATTTCGTGAGCTTTTTCATACAAGTCAACTGTCTCAATATATGGATGAAACAAATCCATTATCTGAAATTACTCATAAACGTAGGCTGAGTTCTTTAGGCCCCGGTGGCATTGGTCGAGATCAAGCAGGTTTTGCAGTTCGCGAGATTCATCCGAGTCATTTTGGTCGAATCTGTCCTATTGAAACTCCAGAAGGACAAAATGCTGGTTTAGTAGGTTCTCTAGCAAGTTTTGCATCTTTAACTTCAGAAGGATTTATCCAAAGTCCATATTTTGCTTTTGGGAATCCTAGACCAGTTCTCACAAGACCATCTTCGCTTGAACGAAATCAGCAAAGCTCAGAATCAGCAAAGCTGGGCGCTCTCTTGACTGATGATCGAGAAGCAAATTGGTTCTTATTTCGTGCAGATGTAGAAGATGAGTTCGCCATCTCTTCAGACGTTCTTTGGAGAGACAATAGCTTTGAAGAAATTCATCAGACGTTCATCAGCAAAGCTGACGAAGATGGGGCGAAGCTCTCAATGAAGAATGATCGAAAGAGCACAATGAGAGCTTCGCTCACGTCAGAATCACGAATGAGCAGAGCTCGTCAGATGAGCTCTGCTCATTCGATCGGAAGTAAAGTGGAGCGAAACTCTAATCAATCAGGGAGAAGCGTAGCTTATCTCCCTGTTCGTTATAAGCAAGAATTTTTAAGTATTCCTGAAGATCATATTCAATTTTTTGGAGTATCGCCTATTCAAATGATCTCTTGTGCAACCTCATTAATTCCATTTCTAGAACATGATGATGCGAACCGTGCCCTTATGGGGTCAAATATGCAACGTCAGGCAGTCCCTTGTTTATTTCCAGAACAAGCTTTAGTTGGAACAGGTCTCGAAAAACAAACTGCACGTGATTCGAGTGGTCTTTTACTTGCGGAAAAATGTGGACAAATTCGTCAAGCAAGTGGCTTTTCTATCCAAATCATGCATGAATGGAATTTTGACTCTCGTTCATCAGCAAAGCTGACGAAGAATCACCAGATAATCACCGAGAAGCGTAGTTTCTCTCCTGAGCAAAGTTCATCTTCTCGCAGCAGGATTGAGCGAAGCTCATACACTGATCGATCAGCAAGAAGTGAAGATGGTCTAGTGGTGCCTGAGCGAGCCATTCTGGATTCGTCATCTTCTGTTCAGTCTTCTGAGTCCTCAAAATATAATCTTCGAGCGTTTTCAAGATCAAATCAAAATACATCTTTTGTCCAAAAACCTTGTTGTATTCAAGGTGAGTGGGTAGAGCAAGGAGACCTAGTCGCCGATAGTTCGGCTACTTTTTTTGGCGAACTTGCTCTTGGAAAAAACCTTTGTGTAGCTTATATGCCTTGGGAAGGGTACAACTTTGAAGATGCGATTGTCATTAATGAACGCTTGGTTCATGAAGATATTTATACATCAATTCATATTGATAGATACGAAATTGAAACTCAAGAAACTGAATACGGCCCTGAAATTATCACTCGCTCCCTTGAGTTTCAAAACGATTTGGATGAAAGTATCAGCAGAGCATTAGCAGCTGAGGGATCAAGCATGAACGAATCTCATATGAGAGTCCAGCAGGAATCAGAAGAGAGGTTTATCAGCAAAGCTGATGCTGCTCTTGAGGTGATTGATCGAGCTCCAAGCGCGAGACGCTCTCAAAATCCAAAAATAGCTCATTTAGATTTTCATGGTGTAGTTTCCCCTGGAACTTGGGTTCAAGAAGGTGATATTTTAGTTGGCCGAATGACACCAATTGCTCCGCCAAAACCAACACCAGAGTATAAATTGTTATGTGCAATTTTTGAAACAAAACCACGCGCAGCACGTGAAACATCGCTCCGACTTCCTCATGGAGCTCAAGGTCGTGTTTTAGAAGTTCTTCAATCCGAAACTGAAACTGGCCTAAAAATTCAAGTTTTTATTGCTCAAGGCCATACAAGAACTCAAGACAGAAGTTGATCTTCTAAAACAAGATATTTTTGCATTCAATAACTTCCATCCTAGTCCACCATTTGTAGGCAAGGCAAGGATGGTTCGCCTATCAGGACTCCACTCGAAGGGCAGACTCCAACCTTGCCCACAAATGTAAGACCAGGGGCCA
>DAISZI010000173.1:0-4050 GCA_036824885.1 Oligoflexia bacterium | reverse complement strand
CGAACAAGGTTGGCCTAAAAGAGCCGCTTCTGCTTCTATTCCTCCGACCCCCCAAGCAAGAATACCTAAACCATTGATCATCGTTGTGTGGGAATCCGTTCCTACGACCGTGTCAGGATAGATCCAACCGTCTTGCGCGATGGCTACTTGTGCCAGATGTTCTAAATGAACTTGATGGACAATGCCCGTTCCCGGTGGAACGACTCGAAAATTTTTAAAAGCTTGTTGGCCCCATTTTAAGAATTGGTACCTTTCTTCATTGCGCTCAAACTCTAATTGAGCATTGAGTTCAAAAGCCTGAGCACTTCCAAAGTGATCTACTTGAACCGAATGATCTACCACCAGGTCAGCTGATTGACGTGGATTGATGCGATCGGGGTTACCTCCGAGCTTTTTCAGGGCAGAACGCATGGCTGCAAGGTCAGCAATGGCCGGTACCCCTGTGAAATCTTGAAGGAGTACTCGTGCAGGCATAAACTGAATTTCTTTTTCTGAAGGACGCTGAGGGTTCCAAAGGGCAAGCGCTTCGATATCTTTTGCTTGTACTTTCACGCCATCTTCATGACGTAGCAGGTTTTCAAGTAAGATTTTAATAGAAAACGGCAGTTCTTTTGGGTCTCTGCCTATTTTCTGAAAAAAGGTTGGAAGAGCATGGTATGAAAACTGTTGTTGTTGGACCTCTAGGAAAGAAGCCGTTTTGTACGTATTTTTTGAATGGAATTTCTTTTGCTGTTGCATGATAACCTCGAGCCGTTTGATATCTCTAGAATCGACAAGACAACGTATAGCGAAGCTAGGCTCCCACGTCAAGCTACGCCTCTTTATTCTTAATCAAAAACTAGAGGTGCGCTGATTTATTTGGTAGGTTCGATGCATGAGTTCTTTACAGATAGTGCTACTTGCTTGGATACAAGGCATGGCAGAATTGCTTCCGATTTCAAGTTCGGCTCATGTCATTATGGCTGAGAAGTGGATGGGGCTTGATCCTAGTGCTCCCGAAATGACTTTTTTTTTGGTCATGCTGCACGCGGGGACCATGTTTGCGGTATTGCTGTATTTTTTTCCTCGTTGGAAAAAGCTTTCTAAGAGGTTCTTTCAGCTTGGGCTTCTGGCGACTTCGGTCACCGGGGTTGTGGGATTTAGTTTAAAGCTTCTTTTGGAGCAAGTGCTTTTAAAAACAGGATGGATGGGATCGCATCATGAGGTGGAGCATTTGTTTAAGTGCTTGCCGTTGATGGCAGCCTCCCTCTTTGTGGTGGGTTTGCTGATTGTTTATACGGGAAAGGTTGCACCTCGCAGTAAGCGATCACAGATTTCTGGCCGTATTGCGGTGGTACTTGGATTGGTGCAGGGATTGTGTTTACCTTTTCGAGGTTTTTCGCGATCTGGAGCGACGATTTCTGTGGGCCTTTTGGCAGGTATGTCTCAAGAAGAGTCAGAAGATTTTAGTTTTTTACTTGCTCTATTGGTGACTCCAGCGGTGATGGGGCTTGAATTTTATCGATTTTTTCAAGCGGTTTCTTGGCATGAAGGCAATGAAGTGCAGATGCTTGGCAGTTGGGTGGGTTCTGGTGTTTTAGGCATGGCATTGAGCTTTGTCTCGGGATGGTTTGCGATTCACTGGTTGTCTGGATGGATTCAAAGTGGACGCTGGCAATTTTTTGGATTTTATTGTATGGTTGCCGCGTGTGCGGTCCTTTTTTTTAGTCTGATGGGGCTCTAAGCGCATAGATACTTATTTTTTTCAATGCTTGGAGGTTTTGTGGCTTCTTTCATGAAACGGATTGTTTTATTTTTTGCGTTAAATATCCTGATTGTTCTTACGATTTCTGTCATTTTAAATTTGCTGGGAGTCAGGCCTTATTTACGAAATTACGGGATTGATTACACTGAACTTTTAATTTTTTGCGCTGTTTGGGGGATGGGCGGTTCCTTCTTGTCGTTAGCTCTTTCACGTGTGATGGTGAAATGGCTGATGGGGGTTCGCTTAGTGACTTCGGAAGTGCGTGATCCGCAATTACAAAGGCTCGTGCAATCAGTCCACCATTTAGCTCGTGCGGCTCATTTGCCTCTTCCTGAGGTGGGGATTTATCCGTCAGCTGAGGTCAATGCGTTTGCGACCGGTCCGACGCGTTCTCGTTCTTTGGTTGCCGTTTCTCAGGGTCTTTTGGATGGCATGACTCAGGTGGAGTTAGAGGGAGTTTTGGCGCACGAAGTTTCTCATATAGCCAATGGGGATATGGTGACGATGGCTCTTTTACAGGGAGTTGTGAATGCTTTCGTCATGTTTTTATCGAGAGTGCTTGCTTTTGCCATTGCTCAAGCCTTTCGAGGCGATAAAGATCGAGATCGGGGGCTTTCTCGTAGATCTGTCTGGATGATTCAAGTTTATCTTGAGTTCTTGTTTATGATTTTGGGATCGATGCTTCTTGCTTGGTTTTCTAGGTACCGTGAGTACCGTGCTGATGCAGGGGGAGCTCGTTTGGCTGGAAGGGAGGCTATGATTGGGGCGCTTGAGCGTTTGCAAAAGACAGTGGAGTCAGTGGATCTTCAGGCACAGCCTTCGGTTCAAGCGATGAAAATTTCTGGACGTCGTTCTGGTATTTTGTCGCTGTTTGCAACACATCCTCCTTTAGAAGATCGCATTGCACGTTTGAAGCTTTCTTGTTGATCAGGTTTTTTGGCGGTGCTTGAGAGAAAATTTTAGGGGGAATAATTTTGTTTGTTTGACAAGCTTTCTGGCAAGAAGTATATCATCTTTATTGACTTTGGATGTAAATCAAACCTCGGGGGGGGTATGCGTAATTTTGTTCTTTTTTTGTTCACTTATTTTTGTTTTTTCTTGGGTAAGACGGGTTTTTCTGGATACTACGAGCTTCAGCACCATGAGCTTTTTCCTTATCGCTCTACGAGTATTCAGCCGGCTGCTCGACTTTGGTCGGGATGGCAGGGTAGTTACTACCATTGGATTCGTTTGGGGGATGTCGAAGTCTGGTCTGATTTTCTGATCACTCCTGATTTCCAAACAGCGAAGTACAGCTGTGAAGAAATCGGAGGGAGTTTGCCTGTTGCCGATGCTGAGGCGCTTGATGCCTTTCGTTCTAGTTTTTTAGCTTATAAGTTTTCTTTAGGTTGGGTTCAAGCCGTGACAGCCATTGAGCATGTGATGGCCACGAGTACCCCGTCAGCGAGCACCGTTTTTCCTGATTTCCCTATTTGGATGCCCCCTAGTTACCAGACTCTTTATAGAGATCCGTCCATAGAGGCATTGAGGACTGTGAGTTGGGAACGGGCCTGGAAAATGTATAGAGATGATTTTTATCAAGTACAGATGGATGCTGTTTTAGGTGCTGTTTCTTTAACCGAAGCTGAGGCGGTTGGCTTGTATGCGCCTGGTTTTGAGAATCCCGATACTTTCCGTGGATTCACTTACCCTCTTTACAAGGGAATGAGATTTGCGCCTGAGGCTTCAGCGAAGGTCTTTGCAGAATTAGGCTTAGAATCGAGTCCTGATCGCGTGCGTGCTCTTTTTGGAGTCGCAAGAACGATAGAAGCTGGGATGAAAATTCTTAGGCAGACAAAAGGTTTTTCTGGGGGTGAGGCTCCTTCCTTGGGTATTTGGTTGGAAGATGGAAGAGCTCTTGTTTCAGGGGAGACTTTGAGTATGGAAGAAGTTTCTGGAGTTTGGGAGGTTTATGGAGAAATATCCAAAGATCTTGGTTTGTTAGCGCGTGACTTCAGTCATGTGACTGTGTGTATGCGACCTGCTTCGGTTTCAGAAGCTCAGTTTGATTGGGTTGCAGATTTAGATGCTGCGCAAACAAAAAATCAGTACGAAGCTGATCAAAAAGCATTAAAAAGAGTGAATGAAACTTATAGGCATGATTATTATTCTTCTCTCGGTTTTTTTGAAAATGAATCCTGTTTGTTATCAGAATCTCAGAAGGACTATTATGTGGAGTCCTCACTTTCACGCTATGAATCTAAAATGGGTAAAAGTTTTAGAGATGGTTGTGTGGCATTTTATCAGTCTCATGAAGAAGCTAGGAT
>DAISZI010000172.1:0-4050 GCA_036824885.1 Oligoflexia bacterium | reverse complement strand
TCGCTCAGGGGTAGCTACGTCCTGAATTCGTAATTACTTACTAGGCAAGATTTTTTTTAGGTCAATAATCATGTTATTTTCTATGAATTCGTATTTTTGCTTGATGCTTTTTTCACAGTAGACATTCTCTGAATTTTTCCTATAGCCCGCAAAAAAGTCAATACAAGACCGCGCAAAACAAAAAGCTGACCTAGACAAAACACTCAAAACTATTGAAAAAATGAAACAAAGAATTTTGATTTCTTCATGACTAATATTAACAAAAAAAAACGAGATTTATTAATTTTTTATTTTTAATGTAAAAAAATCAAGAGAAAATTTAAAAATGTATCTCAAGCACTCAATGACCCTCTTTGATCTGCTCAAAATCCCAAAAATTTCCTGGTACGTTAAATATTCATACATCAAAACTATATAGATTTTATCTTAGGTGATCTATTGATGAAGGAAACAGAATTTATTTCCTGTTTTTTATTCCTAAGAAAATCATCTAGGACTGAACCATATGTGAGCACAGACCCATGATTCGAAAATCACACACGGGGAAATTTTACAAACGATAAAAAAATAAAAAACTTTAAATTTTAAGTGAAGGCACTCGCCAAATTGAAGAACACTTCTTCTTATAAGCCACTTCAGAACGATCAAGTTCCTTTCTTAGCAAAAATAAATCCTCAAAAATAGTGAAATACCCCAATGCTAACAATGGCTTTAAATTTTCTTTTAATTCTGATAATTGTTGTCTGATGGCTTCTAGATCCGATGCCTTACGAAGCGCAAACTTTCTTCGTCTCAATTCATACAATACATTCCTGATCTTCATTTCACTCATCTTGAATGTTTGAGGATCTAATGCATCTGCTTTTTTCGCAATTGATCCTTCCATTTTATCAATTAAATCAAGATAAGTGTCTTTCATCTCTGGAAGCATGCTCTGAACAGCCTCTTGATAGCGTCTTTCTTGACTGGGTATCCCAAGAAAAACCCTGACATTTTCTATAAAACGTTTCAAAAAATGATCACGCGGCCACGGAAAACAAGCAGCCTCCCCATAGGGAATATTCAAAGACAAGGAAAAAACGAAAAAAAATACAAAAAATTTTAGCTTCTCCATAATTAATAATAACATAAAACCATGCGTCGCATCAAGTTCTTGGTTTACAAAAAAAAGATAGAGGATAATTGAAATGGATAAAAATGAAAAAAACTCAAAAATGAATCTTATGACTCAAAAAAGACTCGTGAACACAAAAAAAACACAGGGCCCCCAGAGACAGAAAAACGGCATAGTTCCTAATTCCCAAATAAATCAGACACATCCACTTCAAGCATCTGCCTTAAATCCAAGACTAAGCTTTTGATCTGCTCCGAAGGCAAGGATCCTGCCTGCTTCTGAGAAACCTCAGGAAATACTGTAGAAAGCTCTTCTGAATCCAAAAGCTTCACACCTGAACCTAAAACCTGTAATTTCAGCTTTTTTAAGGTCCCCTCTTTTTTCAACTCTGCTAAGCGCTTCTTTGCACCCTCTAAAGAATAACGCTCTTCATAAAGCAAATGACGTACCAATGCGAGCGTTTCCACATCAGAACGCTGATAAACCCGATGCCCTGAATTTGACTTTTTAGGCTGAATGACAGAAAACTCACTCTCCCAGTACCTCAAAACATAAGGCTTCACATGCAAAATTTTCGCTACATCTCGAATCCGAAAATACAGCCGATCTGGTATACAAACCTGCATTACCGAACTCTCATCCTCCTTGCAAATCACGCTTGCTAGACTTGCCTTCTAAGTGACTATTGACCTCACTACGAAGCACATGAGAAGGCCTAAACGTCAACACGCGACGAGCAGCAAGTCGCATACTCTCACCTGTTTGAGGATTACGACCTACCCGAGATTTTTTCTCTCGAACGACAAAATTCCCAAATCCAGAAATTTTCACTTTCTCTTCTTGAGAGATAGCTGACTTCAAAGTATCAAATACTAGTTCTACTAAATCAACAGATTCTCTCTTAGAAAAGCCCACTTTCTCATAAAGTGCCTCTACAATATCCGCCTTAGTCATTGCCACCATTAACCTCCTTTTCTTCCCCCCCACAAACAATCACTTCCTCAGCACAACACCCAAATCGCGCTGCCAACGATCCAAAATCATTGATGAAAGGGTTTCCACCTCGGCCTCACGTAGACTACGACCCTGTGCTTGAAAAATCACTCGTACAGAAACACTCGTCATCCCCTCACCTACCTGAGAACCTGTGTAAACATCAAAAATCTTCACCTCTTCCACCAGCGGCTTTCCTGCTTTTAAAGCAAGCTGACAAAGACTGCTTGCGGCAAGATCCTGAGGCACCATCAGGGAAAAATCCCTCTCCATCGGAGGAAAAGACGACCAAGGCTGAAACTTCGAGACAGCATCCACCGAACGCGAAAACTTCACCCAAAGCTCCCAATCCATCTCCCCCATCCAAAATACCGTCCGCGTTTTTAAAAAATCAGCTTTCTGAGGATGCAATCTCCCTAAAAAACCCACCCTTTGCTGACCCACCCAAAGCTCAGCACTTTGTCCAGGATGAAAGCACGAAGACCCTTCAAACCTACTTTTTGAGTCAAAAGGCTGATAGCGTAAAGAACGCATTCCCAAATCCCTTGCCAAACCATCCACCACAGCCTTAAGATCGAAGAAATCTACCTCTATCTGATCCTTTTTTAAAGCTTGAAAATACCGAGGACCCGCTAATAAAAAAGCAAGCTTCCATCGCTCAAGTACCTGATCTTCTCGCAAAAAAACCGGCCTAAACTCAAAAAGACGAATACCAAAAAGATCCGTACCAAAATGACGATCCTCCTGGTACAACGCATTTTTTAAAAGCCCAGGAAAAAGAGAAGGGACCATCGCCGAATACTCCTCACTCAAGGGGTTAGAAACCAAAACCTGAGGCTGAATCCCTAAATCCTCTAACCAATGCTGACTACAAAATCCAAAATTTAAAACCTCTTGCAACCCACTTCGCACACACGATTGCTTCGCACGTTGCATCTGCTCCCAACGCTTCGCATCCGATCGAGCAAACACCCAATCACCACGTAAACCAGGTAAAGTAGCCGGAATCGCATCATATCCCAGACAACGGCCCACTTCCTCAGCAAAATCTTGCCAATGATGCAAATCCAAACGGTAAGAAGGCGCAACCACAGACCAAACCCCTGAGTCCTTCTTCACCTGACAATCTAAAGACTCCAAAATTTGCTCAGTCTTCTCAAAACTCAAATGCTCCTGAGAAAGACCTAAAAGATTATGCAAGGCATCCTCTTTCCACACCACAGGCTGAGACTCAAAAACCTCTCCCTGCTTGCATCCACTGACCACCTCACCGCCTGCTAAGGCTAATACATGAAATAAAAGCCTTCCCATCGCAGACTCAAGACCCCCCGGATCCACACCCCGCTCAAAACGGTACGAAGACTCCGTAGATAATCCGTGAAGTTTCGCAGTCCTCCTCACGAAGACCGGATCAAATTCAGCGCATTCTAAAAAAAGCGCCTCAGTACTCTCCCCTACCGCTGCTTCCACTCCCCCCATCACCCCTGGCAAACCCAATAACTTCTCACTGTCTGAAACCACCCACTGAGTCCCATGAAAACTCAGCTTCTGTCCATTCAGAAGGACCAAAGACTCCCCCTGTTTTGCTAACCGAAACTGCAATTTCCCTGCTATTTTTTGAGCATCGTAAGCATGCACTGGATGACCTACCTCAAGCATTAACCACTGCGTAGCATCCACCACATTATTGACAGAACGCACTCCCAAATGCTTCAACCGCGAAACCAGCCAATCAGGAGAAGGCCCCACCTTCACTCCCTTCAGATGCACCCCGCAAAACCGAGATAGACCTACACTTGCATCTATAGGACAAGACGGACCGGCAACCCAAGAGACCTTCTGAAGAGGAGAAAGCTTCTTTCCCAAAGCGCTTGCTATTTCTCGTGCCAATCCCCAATGACTTAAACAATCCGAGCGATTAGGGGTTAATTTTAATACTAAAA
>DAISZI010000171.1:0-4066 GCA_036824885.1 Oligoflexia bacterium | reverse complement strand
GCTTAGGATAAAGTTGTGGGGTAAATGTTCGAAATTTTTTTTTAGTCTTTTTAATTCATTTCCTGCTACTTCTAAAGATTTTTTTATTTCTCCTACATTTGCTTTATATTTAATGTGCGAAATAGCTCTTAAATAAGGATAAAGAGATATGGAGACCTCATGATTTCCGGTATAAAGTTCAGCATCATGAGAAAAAAAATTCTCTAATAAAGAAGAACTTAATCCACCATGATCTTCACAAGGAGCTAATTTAAGTCTTGACAAAGTAACTCCGGGAGAGTGCGGATAGCTATTAATTGTTTGATAGTACCACTTTCTGCCTTTTTTTAAATCTTCTTTTGATTTTGCAGTCAAATCATAGATCTCTCCTATTCTAAATGTAGCTCTCCATCCTGCAGGATGATTAGAATGATTTTCCAAGAATTTTTTAAAAATTTCACGAGCCTCATTTAATTGGGATAGTCGATAAAGAGACTCTGCTTGATTTAAATAAACTTCAGGAAAATCTTTCGCCTTATGAGGATAGGTTCGAATGCTTTTAGTATAAGCAAAAAAAGCTTGTTCGTACTGTTTACGATCAAAATAAAGATCACCTACACGAAATAATGCCTCTGCTTTACTGGACGTATCAGGTGCATTTTCAAAAACCCACTCATATTCCCTTAATGCACTTTCGGTTTGTTTCAAGGCATAAAAATTTTCTGCTGCACCCAAATGAAATACCCAATTTAATTTCGAATAAAAAAAATTTTGAATCATAAATTGAAAATTTTCCAAATTTACCCAAGAAGAGACAGAATCTGTTTTTCTAAGATATAAGTAAACAGATGATAAAAACGACTCCTCAGATTCATGAAAATTTTTAATGATTTCTTTTAAAAGATTCTCTCCCGTTTCAAAAAAACCAAGCTTTAAATTTAAATTCGCTTTTAAAAAGCTGATTTCAGGCTCATAAAAATGCTTGGAGTTCATTTTTTTTATTTCTTGATCTAAAAACTCAAGTACTCTTAGCGCTAGCGCCCAACGAGATTGCTCTGCAAGACTTAGTGCGTATTTCAAATACCGTGCTTCTAAAGTATCATCTTCAGGTTGTTTATAAGTATAGTTTTTATCAGGAAGAAATCTCGAAAACCATTTTTCAAAACGAACCGGACGATGTAGCACGTTGAAATCTAAAAAAACCTCTATTTGATTTTCAAAAGGTAACTTATCACATAAAAAACGATCTTCTTGTTCTAATACATGAATTCTTTTTTCTTCTGAAATTCGTTTTTTTTTGTTTTGCTCTCCAGCAGAAAAAAAAATTTTAGAAATTTTTTTTAATTCAACCTCATAATGATGATCAATCGTCATATTTTCTTTGAACCAAAAATCGATAATATGCTCTCTAGTATGAGAAATTTTATAATAAAAATGTTCTACTACTTCATGAACGAGCTTTTTTTTTCCTATTGGAAAAGTCCAATTACCCGTTATTTTTATATTTTTCGAATCTTGAAAAATTTTTATATTTTTCATTCTTTCATCTTGAAAGGCAGCAATTTTCGTTTTCTCATCTATTTCTTGGCTTGAGGAAACACCTAGGTCATTAAAATTGACATCTTGCAAAACAATCTCAAAAGAATTCTTGAAAGAATTTACTTGAACTGCCAATTTTATATCTGCTTTTAAAACAAAACGTGTGTAATTTTTAAAATTCAAAAACTCAAAAAAATGATCTGAAGCATAAATGCAAAATGGGAAAAAAAATAAAATTTTGACAAAAATGATTTTTTGGAAGGTCATCGCATCAAACCTAAATCTTTTTAGATAATTTTTACAGTATCACAAGCACCAGCAACCAAAATCTTGCACCTAAAATCATCTAAAATGAATTATAAAACTTTTCCAATAATCTAAAACTTAAAAATCTATTTGAGATCTATGAAGATTTTATGAGATAAAAGAGTTTATTTTGCATCTGTCATCAAAAAAAACTACAAAAAAAGTCTAAACTTTGACATACTCAGCCCCAGGAAGGTACGAATGCGATCATTGAGAACTCTCATGGTTTGTTTATGGATATTGAGTCTTTTTTGCAGCTGTACTGTTTTTTTGGGAAATATTGCACCCATGCAAAAAAAATCTAGTGCATACACCTTCTTAGACCTCTCCCAAGAAAATAAAAAATGGTCCAAAATGACTCATAGAAGCACTGACGAATCCTCAGACCTGATGTTTCAATCAAAAAAAAACCAATCCACCATCTCACTGAATACAACTTGCGAATCTACGGCAGAAAAAGAAATAGATAAAAAAAACTTAATGCAACTGACGCACGAATTACTCCTCGGTTTGATACCTACTTCCTTAGCTTCCCCTGTTACATCTGAAGAAAAATATTTGACCTTAGTAGAAGTCCCAGCGCTTCAAACAACATTATCAACTGTTATACATCAAAAAAAATTACAAGTCAGAACCATTGTTTTAAAAAAAAATCGATGCATCTACGATCTGATGTATATCTCTTCGATTTCCACCTTTAGCTCGGATGAACCTGATTTTAAAAAATTTGTCTCTTCTTTGAAGATCAACTAAAAAACTATGAAAAAAAACTTTTTTTATCAACTTTCGAAAAACGATGCCCATCCCATCACGGCAATCTTTCATTTCACAGGTGGATTTAGCGTACTTTGCTGCCAAGCATTACGAGAAATGACGCAGCCACCCTTTTACTGGAAATTGATCATCAGAGAGATTTACTTCATTGGTATTCAATCGATTTTTCTGGTATGCATCACAGCACTTGCCACCGGTTGTGTCATGGCTCTTCAGTTCGGATACGGTTTAGAAAAATTTGGAGGTACACTTTATGTTCCAAAAATCGTTTCTTTAGTCATTCTGAGAGAAATGGGTCCTGTATTCACAAGTCTTTTAATTGCAGGTCGTATTGGATCCGGCATAGCCTCAGAAGTAGGCTCGATGCAAATCACACAACAAATTGACGCTATGCGTGCATTGGGAACAAGTCCAATCAAAAAAATTGTCATCCCCAAGCTCATCGCAAGCATGGTATCTTTCCCTCTACTCACACTCATTGCTGACTATGTGAGCTTAGTCGGCGCAATGGTGATCTGCAATAATGAACTGGGCATCAATCACGAATACTTTATCGCAAAAACAATTGAAACTTTAAGAATTTATGATCTTACCACCAGTATGGCGAAAACCGTAGTATTCGCCTTTTTTATCTCGTTAACAGCCTGTTGGAAAGGACTAAACACCGAAGGAGGCACTCAAGCAATAGGAAACTCAACTACTTGGGTAGTGGTTACATCCAGTATCTTCATTATGATCAGTGATTTTTTTCTCACCAAACTTTTTATCTTGACCGTTTATCCCCCTCCTTGAACCTATGCTACTTCAAATAAAAAATTTATATAAAAGTTTTGGAGAAAAAAAAGTGCACAGTGGTGTTGAATTTCAAGTTCAAGAAGGAGAAATACTCGGACTTTTTGGCACTTCTGGAACAGGCAAAAGCCTGATTTTAAGATCTATCATCGGATTAGAAACCCCAGATGCAGGAGAAATCATCTTTGAAGGGAAAAACATATTAGGATTAAATGAAAGAGAATTAATTCCTGTTCGCAAAAAAATAGGCTACGTCTTTCAAAATGGTGCCTTATTTGATTCACTCACCGTGGAAGAAAATCTCTCCTACCCACTTCAAGAACATACTTCATTGAGTCCTCCTGAAATTTTAGATAAAGTCAACGATTTACTGGAAAAGCTTGATTTAAAAGGACTCAACGATCTTTTGCCCAATGCCCTTTCAGGAGGCATGCAAAAAAGAGTCGGTCTAGCACGCGTATTAATCTTAGGCCCTAAAATCATTTTATTTGACGAACCCACTGCAGGATTAGACCCCTCCAACACCAAAAGACTCATCAATATTATTAAAAATCTTAAAAAAACAGGAATGACTGGGATCTTTGTAACTCATGATATACCCAGCGCCTATGCAATTACAGATCGTATTGCGATTCTTCACGAGGGAAAAATACGCACTCTAGATACAACTGAAAAA
>DAISZI010000170.1:0-4080 GCA_036824885.1 Oligoflexia bacterium | reverse complement strand
CGGTGGCCGTCTTAACATTAATAATGAACTTATTCAACCTGTTGCTATTGAAAATGGAATGCGTTTTGCAATCCGCGAGGGTGGTCGAACAGTTGGTGCTGGCGTAGTTTCAAAAATTATTGTTTAGGTAGAAGCAAATGAGGAACCAGCCCTAAGTCAAGATGAGTGGGTGATTCTTCATTTTACTTCTGAAGTGATCGCGGATCAGAATATTAGGTATGAGGTAGTCGCGACTACCTCATACCTAATATTCTGATCTCTGATTTTGAGCATCAGATGAGCTCTGCTCATTCGTGATTCTGAAGATGAGCTCTGCTCATCCTTACTGACTACAATTCCTATCTAAAAAAAACATAACAATATGACAAGAGTAACTCGTGGTTTTGTTGCAAAAAAAAGAAGAAAAAGAATTTTTAAACTTGCAAGTGGCTTCCGAGGAGCAAATGCTGTTTTATTTAGAACAGCGCAACAACGTACCTTACGTGCCCTTGCACTTGCATATCGTGACCGACGCTTATATAAAAGAAAAGTTCGAGGATTGTGGATTCGCCGTTTAAATACTTTTCTTCGTCATCAAGTGTCACAAGCAAATGGTGCAACACAACGTACTGTTTATAGCTCGTGCATAAATTCTTTAAAGAAAGCAAATATTCTTTTAAATCGAAAAGTTTTATCACAACTTGCTATTTTTGATCCAGAAAGTTTACGCTTAATTGTAAATGAGTTATAATCGGAAATCAGGCGTGAGGAATCAGAAACCATCAGCTTTGCTGATTTAAAGATTCATCAGGTAGAAGCGAAGCTCAGGCCTGATCTTCTCTCTGATTCTGACCTGATCGAGCTCAACATCAGGCATGATGAATCAGAGAGAAGAATCCGCTTTGCTGATCGATCAGGGAGAAGCGTAGTTTATCTCTGATGCCTTATACCTGATCGAGTTTATCGGCTGATTCGCTGATGCAGAACAGTTCAATTACAAAAGTCTATAGATCGCGAACACGAATTCCCTATGATGTACGGGTTCGTAACTCAGAGGACCAAGAGTTTAGGTTTCCGACACCTAATGCCGAGGGTTCAACTCCCTCCGAACCCATAAATGATACTCTTTAAGAGGTATAAGAAATCATTGATTTCTTGTTTTTTTTTCTTTCCTCTGATAGTATCAGATAGAAGAAAGATCAAAAGCAAGAGTGAATCTATGAATTTCTAATTTTTTATTCATATAATGAAGTACGAGCGAAGCTGAATGATTCGTTCATGAGAAAATTCGCGGGGTAGAGCAGCCTGGTAGCTCGCAAGGCTCATAATCTTGAGGTCAGGGGTTCAAGTCCCTTCCCCGCTATTGATTAGCAAGTAAGCTTCGCCCATACTTGATTATGTACCAGTAAATCTGAATAGCCCTTTTTGGATGTCAAGACAAACAGATAAAGTTTAACCCACCTTTAAAGATCTCTATTTAATTGTTGACTTGTGTATTGATTTCATTGCGAGAATATCATGAATCAGCCGGCAGATCGTAAGTAATCGCGAAGGGGAGTCTCGAGAGTCAGAGATAATATCAGGCATGGGAAATCATGATCAGGTAGAAGCGTAGCTTTTTTCTGATGCGAGGTTCGGAATCAGCAAAGCTGCTCTAAGGATTGAGCGAAGCTCATACCTCACGCTGGTCTCGACCTGATCGATCAGCAAAGCTGATTCTTATCCCTGATTCTTGTCTCCTTGATCTAGCTGATCATAGGATGCAAGAGGTAATATGACAAGAGGTCATAATGACTAGAGTTGAAATCTTTGGAAAAGTGCAAGAGTTTTTTGAATTCCATTTTGTACTGCTTCTGCAGGTGACAACGAACCATTCGTCCAAACTTCAAAAAATACAAGTTCTTTATCAAAAGAATCTGATTCAATCGTATAATTTACTTTCTTGACTGGAAAAACGCTGCTGTTCATCAAAAAGAGTTTAGGGTCCTGAAGAATATTATCAGAATCAGAAATTATCTCTTTTGGGAATAATTCTGCTCCTTCCCTCAGATCCATTCCATTTGAACCTTTGATCAAAATTTTTGTAGATGTATCCACTCCAGTTTGAACAGTTCCGTGACCGTAAACTTGTTCAATTATACATTCAAAAGAAAAATTATAGTCTACATATTCTGTCAGTGTTCCAATATATTGTTCTGGGAACACAAGTTCTAAATCAGAAGGTACTATTAAATTTTTCGCTCGAAGAATTTTGATTGGTGAGATAGATTGAGTATCAGGAAGTCGCGGATAAGCGTAGCTTATCTCTTCAGCTGAGCGAGTCCCTGATCTTGAGCCGGGTTCATCCGTAGGACTTCGTAAATTTAAGAAAGCTTTCTGAGGGGCAACATGCTGATTTGTGCTCGTTCGAGATGATTTCTTAAAAAGGATTGATTTTAGATTAAAGATTACTTCTCCAAGAGATTCTTTCAAAAAAGGAAGAGTTGAAAATTCATGAAAGCCTCTTTCTGAATCAAAAAGATGCTTCTGTGAAGCATCAGGAATCAGCCGAGCTTGTCCCTCGTTTTTGAGAATTCCCATTGGACCAGATTCAAGATTTGATTGTATTCGAACCGAAGTAATACTGATAGCAGTTAATTCAGAATATAAAATTCGTCGCAATGTATTTGCAACAGTTAAACCTTGGCCTTTTTGTAGATTTGAAAGAAGAAATTTTCCATAAAAAAGAGGAAGAATTGAAAGATTCTTTTCTTCGCGAGATTCAATGCATTCTAGCATAGTCATCTTATTGTGAGAAGCGTAAAAGAACGCTCGTCTTACGCTCATAGGTGATTGATCAACGAAGCTCATGCTCCTCTCGACCTCATCATGATTCATTAGACGCGTCGTTTTTTTGGTGGACGACATCCGTTATGAGGAACCGGTGTAACATCACGAATAAGTGTAATTCCCACACCCGTTGCTTGAATTGCACGAAGTGCAGTTTCGCGACCTGAACCGGGGCCACTAATGAGTACTTCTACTTTTTGAATACCAAAATCCATAGAGGCACGAACTGCAGTATCGGCAGCAGTTTGCGCAGCAAATGGTGTACTTTTACGAGCTCCTTTAAAGCCACACGCACCTGCGGAAGCATTTGCAATGACCCCGCCGTTTAGATCACAAACTGAAACAATCGTGTTATTAAATGTTGCCTGAATATGAACAATACCTTGAAGAATTTTTGTTCGATTTTTTCGAACAAGCGTTTTTCTTTGTTTTTTTACCATAAATTTAAAAGCCTTTGTGGAGTGCTGAACTATGAGCGCAGATCAGCAAAGCTCAAGAGACATGATGAATCATGATCAGCTCATCTGATGAACTCTGCTCATTCTTGATCTGTTCATTTTTCATCTGTTGGTACGTTTACGTCAGCTACAGTTTCTTGTGATTGACTTGAAGTTTGTCCAAGTTTTCTTTTTCCAATCGATAAGGCATGGAGCGCTTGTGGAATAATTTCTCGTTTCCAATTTGTATGTCGAAGATTTTTTCGTGTTCTTGAAACACGTTTTTTTGGTACTGCCATATAACTATTCTGTTTAGATCAGCGAAGCTGATCTGCATAAGTCATGATCATCGCTTACATGATTGATCAAGCCCATACTCTGATGCGTAACTACGAGCATCGCTCACCATTATCGTGTATGAACAAATTGCAGAAGACCTAAAAGTCTTGCATGCTTAATTGCTTTTGAGATTTTTCGTTGTTCTTTTGCCGAAATCCCAGTTGACCGACGTGAAAGAATTTTTCCCTGTTCAGTCATAAATTTTCGAAGAAAAACAACATCGTGAACTAAAAGATTCTCATTGCTGGGTCTTGTACTTGGTGTCTTCATTGACACTGAAGACCTTTCAGACGCTTGAATTTTCATATCTGCTTCCTTGTGATTCTCTCATGATCAGGTCGAGAGCTTTGCTCCACTCTGATTCCGATCCTCTCAATGCTGCTGAACCTCCATTCTTGATTCTTGCCTGATCAGAATCAGCGGATGAGCTTTGCTCATGCCTGATCATGATTCTAATTCGAGATCAAGCCTTTGTTGTTCGAACTCTATAAACAAT
>DAISZI010000169.1:0-4087 GCA_036824885.1 Oligoflexia bacterium | reverse complement strand
GAGATTTCAATTACTTTAGGAAAGACCCAACAGATTCCAGATGCTCCTGAAATAGGACTTTCTTCTCCTCTAACTTCTTCTGTAAATTCAGAGATTTCAATTACTTTAGGAAAGACCCAACAGATTCCAGATGCTCCTGAAATAGATCTTTCTATTCCTCTGCCTCCTTCTGGAAGCTCAGATATTTTAATAACTTTAGGAGAAGCCCAACAGATTCCAGATGCTCCTGCATTAGAGCTTCCTCAAGTTTTAGAAATGCCATCTACTTCAGATGAAACTCAGAATTTAAAAATAATCAAACCTTTAGATTTTTCAATTTCTAGTTCAGATTTAGAAATATCACATTCTGAAAATGACTCTTTTGAACTCTCAAATTCCCCTGTTACACCTACCACACTTCCTCCTCCCTACCAGGCAATTGGCAATGCAGTAGTACCGGGTGGAATGAGTTCTGACCCTGATCTTGAAACATTTAAAAAGTACCTTTTACTTCGAGAACAAGACGTCTCTATACTATCTCATCAATTAAAAGGAGCTCGGGAACAATTAGCGCACATGGATCAATTATGCAAGGCTGAGCAACAAAAATCCGAAGCTTTCAGTTTACAGTTAGCGCAATCTCAGGCACAACTCAATGCTTTACATGAAACCATGAGCCTTTCTCATGCAAGCTTTGAAGAGCAGGTGAAAGCATCTCATCAGCAATTGCGTCTTAAGATGGATCAAGAAAAACGATTGCAAAAACAATTGGCAGAGTCAGAAGCGTCAATGGAAGCATTAAAAGAACGCATACGCTTAGATATTCGGAAAATTCGAGTACATGAAAAAGAATTAGAGAATCGTTTAGAAATCATGAAAACAGATTCTGAAGCTCTCTTAAAAGCTCGAGAAAATAAAGTAGTAGAATTAAAAAGAAAAGTAGAGACCCTTGAATTTAATATGGAACTTTTAAAAACCAAGTGTGATGAAGAAAAACAAAAAAACCTGATTCTCAAAGAACGCTTAAGTCAAGTAGCACAGGCTTTTCGATTAGCAGGAGGATTGTTAGACACTCCTCATGAAGCTTCTGAAAAAATAATGACAGCGCTTTCTGAACAAGATGCTTCGGAAAATCTGAAAAATGAAAACAAGAGCTTTTAGTAACTGATCAGATAACTTTTTTTGAATTTTTATCCAAAAACACATTTACCTCTTTTTTTAACAAGAAGTTCAAAAAAGAAACACGAAATGAACAATGCAGTCATTAAAGAATAAAAATGACAAAAAAGCCTAAGACTCTTCTCGGAAAATACATAGGTTAGGATGTATAAAATGATTTTTTTTCTGAACTTGATTTTATCGCTTGCAGGCAAGCATGCGAGTACAGAACGTTCGAAAAAAATGGCTTCTCATAAAACGCTGCGAGCTAGCACTTAAGAATTGGAGGTCTTAGCTCCTTTTTTTACTCACAGAAAAAGAAAATCAAAACTCACATGAACTCACCAAAAACTAAGTCCAAAATTCACGAGTATCAGAAAAACCTGAAGGATCACTCAAAAACGAAGTTCAATCCCCTTGACAAGTGGACTAAGAGCTTCGAAAGGCATTTCAATCGGACAAATCCCATTGAGTGAACTTAAAAAATCCTCTTGTTCCTACCAAACTTCCCTTCTGTGAAGGAACTAACAGGCATTGACTCGACAAAAAAAATGAACACGCCGAAAATACCGCAACGAGATCAAACTCACGCATCAACCAAGTACACTAAACTTCACGCTTAACCCAAAAAACAAACCTCAGCGCTAATCGCTCGAAGCATTCGGATAACTCAATACAGCATTACAATAATTGATCGAAAGAAAGGTACCATTTTGCAAAACACAATTGACAAAATACACTCCCCCTTTTCCACAACCCTTGATTCCGTAATTGGTTGAAGAAATTTTAACGACACTCAATTGATCATAAGGACAATCAAAATCAAAGGTCGCTCTTTTTAAAGCAAGCTCTCTCATCTGGCCAGGCGTTGCACATCCAAAAAAAGTAAATAAAAAAAACTAAGTATTTTTTAGCATAACGTACGAAGACATTGCATCAAACTCAGATAGACTGTCAAAATTTTTTATGCCTTCCAATTTTAAGTTAGTAAATTACTATTATTCACTAAAAAGAGTCCACTTCGAGAAAAAAGTGATTGGTCTAGATTTTATATTTTTAGTTTATTTTAGGTAACGCACGTGCTCTCTTCGAAGCAAACTTTACCACTTATGAAGTATCTTACAGTCCCCCTCTTTCTTTGTCAGTAAGCAACAAAATACAAGCGCCTATGAAATCAGGCCCCTTCATCAATTCTCCCAAGTTGCCATGGTACTATGAAAACTCGGATGAACCCTTTGAATGCTACTTTTCTACCCTCAACAATGATCTGGGGCGTCTAAGGTTTTTTTGAACACTGATAACAGCCTGCGTGAAACCAATGACTTAAGATCTATCAGAGTCCCTCAAACTTAGCCTTCAAAGCCTAAATCTACTTCGATAGTTTTATCAAACCGAGAAAAATCTCTAAAACTTGACTTTCAAGTTTTTTGATACTGCTTCGTTTGAAATTACTAAAAAATGATTATCTTAAAAAATAAATAATTTCAATATGTTACAGAAGACACTCAGAAAAACTTAAAAATTGAGTAAAAAAAAAGGTACTTTTTTTGAATCCATCAAATAAAGCTCTTTCCGATCAAGAAGGAATATTCAAAACAAGCCCATCATACGCAAAAAAAACTTGGGAAGGCAGAAGCTTTTGATCACGATGATAATCTATCTCATGGCCTAAATGAGTCAAATACGCTTTTTTAGGCTGCAATTCGGAGATAATTTCTAAAGCTTTTTGTAAATGCAAATGGGTACGGTGAGGCTCTAAACGTAAACAATCTAAAATGAGAGTATCTAGTCCTTCCATCCTTTTCAAAGTACCGGGAGGAATTAAATGGCAATCGGTCACATAAGCGAATGATCCTAGACGATAGCCAATACAGGTTTCAGATCCATGCTGTACAGGAAGAGGAATCCATGAAAGTCCTTGAATTTCTATCGAAGAATCTTCACTTACAAAAGGATGTAAGGTAAGTAAAGGGATACTTCTTCCTTCTCGTAATTCCGACCTCTGAAAAATATAATCGAATTTCTTCTCAAGCCCACTTGAGGTCCAGGCATTTGCATAAACAGGAATCTCCTTTTTTTGCAATTGATTAAATCTTCTTAATTCATCCATTCCGTAAATATGGTCTGCATGGGGGTGGGTGATTAAAACAGCATCGATTTTGAGGATGCGATGGTGTAGTGCTTGGATTCTTAAGTCGGGAGAGCTGTCTATCAAGAAAGATTTCTCATGAGAACGCACCCAAACGGAACTTCTGAAACGTTGATTTTCTGGATGCTCTGAGACACAAACGCAGCATGTACAGCCAATCATAGGAACACCGCTTGAACTACCACAACCTAATACAGTCACTTGCATCTTGCTATCATTGCACAATGAACTCGGTAAAATAAAGATTTTTAACTCTAGCTGAGGAATGATAAGCAGCAAGCCATTGATTGGCAAAAACAACAAGCTCTGTTTTTAAAAGGTATCTTCCTTGAAAACTCGAAAGATCACGAGGTTCTTTTTTCCCGATAAGCGCCGTCACTTGATCTAAGCATGCACTTTTTAAGTGATCTAAATGAGAAGCATTTTTTTCAGCTTCTAATTCTAAAGAAAAACTCAAAGTCACATAGTGAAACTTTTCCTTCCCGTGAACCTTTTGATAGGAAGCAGTGTTCACCGTCATGGGCTGAAACGTGAGCACTTGAGACTGCAGTACTTCCCTATTTTTTTCTTTTTCTTCTAACCGCTTGCGTTCACTTTCTTCTGTAATCAGAGTTTTTTTATACAAGAATTTCGTATAACCAAGAAACAAACCGGTTGCGCATAGCACCAGTGTATGGAAAAGAACAATCCATTTACCCACGGATTTGATCCATCAAACAAGTACCCTCAAAATGAGCTCCGAACTCTAAAAGAAGGCAGGGAGTTTGTAATTTACCTAACACCCGTCCTGTAGGAGAAATG
>DAISZI010000168.1:0-4090 GCA_036824885.1 Oligoflexia bacterium | reverse complement strand
TTCGTCGCTCAGGGGTAGCTACGTCCTGAATTCGTAATTACTTACTAGGCAATTATCATCAACTTATAGTGTAATCCCACACCTAAGTGTCGTCAAAATCAAGTAACTTTCAATCGATGAAATTCCAGCACTTTCACTTCATCCCCATTTTTAGTTTTTTTAGACCAACGAGACGGAATTAGGCGAACAATTGATACCCCATAAAAAATTCACATGATCGAGTTTTTTTATTAATAAACCAATAGCATCGCAGAGAAAATTGAAAAAAAATTTAGAATACCGAAATGGTAATTTCGCATAGACTCAAAATCAAAGACCTTCGGTACTACATGTGCACAGTACACATATTTTTTGGCATGGAAAAGCTATCGATTACACCAACCGGACCTGAACAGGCAAAAACATCAAAGACTAGATCAAAACAGGATCTTTAGGGGGAGTGCGAGATAATCAACCATGCGCGATGAACTCGTAAATCGGCACTTCGTTCAGAGATGAGTTCCCAGACGAAACACCTGATTTGTCTTCCCATCAGAATCGGAAGGTGAGTCGCCGGAACGAGTCTTTTTCAAACAAGCTACATGGCACCTCTCCAAGAGAGGTACTGCCTTTTTCAATGTTTGTCACGATACCGCATTAAAATCAGTCAATGCCATTTCATAAATTAATGCGAACCCCCCCCTTGGTTTCAAAATTCCACAACTCAACCATCCCGAGACAGGAGGCACCCCTTCAAAGCTCGTTGTAACCCAAAAGAGATTCTTGTAAGTAAGCATAAAGATTCATGGCGACACATGCTACTGACTAAATTTTCTGGTAATTTTCGTTGAGTTCTTTCGCTCATCCTAAACTACAATGAGGAGCAGATTCTCAATATGAGCTATAAATTCACCACGCATCATTTGATCATGAATAGACTTAAACTTTCCCTGTAACTTCTCACACAAGAGGGTCGTAATACCTACCAGCGATCACTGCTTTTTAGTATTCGTAACCCAGAGGGCATCAAAGATACATCAGACCCACTCACTTCTTTTGACAAAATGATCGACGGTGGTGATCGCAAAGGCCATGTTCCCTCAACGCTTTTTTATGAATCCAAGTAGGATAACCCTTGTGCTGAGCAAATCCATAATCTGGAAACCGTGTACCCAAGTCCATCATGTACTCATCCCGAGCCTGCTTAGCTACAATCGAAGCAGCGGCAATACTCAAACACCTGCGATCCCCCTGAACCACAGGGGTAGCCTGAACGAGCAATCCAGGAGGAATCCACTTACCATCAACGAGCGCATGAAAAACTCTCAATGACTTTCTCGATAAAGGCTTATGGTAGGCATGAGAACTACACCGTCTCAGACCTTCCCAAGCACGTTCCATCGCCACTAAAGAAGCATGGTGGATATTCCAGGCGTCAATTTCTAAGACATCCGCCATTCCCAAAGCGCAACCCCAAGACCATTGAACGAGCAAAGGAGCAAGCTGCTTTCGAACCGAAGGACGAAGTAATTTACTGTCATTGACTTGAGACAACCAGGGAGCAGAACCTATCTCAGGAGGCAAAACCAAGGCACAAGCCATTACCGGACCTGCTAAACAGCCACGGCCTACCTCATCTATACCCACTAAAAAAACCTCGGGGTATCCTGCCTGTGTCTCCCAGCTTAAATCAGGACTCACACCGTCGCTGCTTTTTTCACTTCCTGACGACTTGCCACACGTGCAGCCTTCCCTTCTAAATCACGTAAATAATAAAGTTTAGCACGTCTCACACGCCCTTCACTGACAATTTCAATTTTTGCAACCTTAGGTGAAGACTCTAAAAAAATCCTCTCAACCCCTACTCCATGAGAAATCTTACGCACGGTAAAAGAACGACCCGATCCTCGATTCGAACAAGCAATCACCACACCCTCAAAAACCTGAATTCTTTCTTTTTCCCCTTCACGAATCCGAGCATGGACCTTCAAAGTATCCCCAGCAGAATAACGAGGAAAATCCCGTAACCAAGGCTTCTCCAACGAAGCAACACGGTCCATCAAACCCTTCTGAGGCAATTGAAGTCCTTTGGAAGTTCTTCGATACTTTATTTTTGTGGCTGCCATCTCAATACTCCTTCTTACTGTCCCAATAACCGATCTAAAACAACTGCAACAGCGGCACGCACAGAAAGATGATTGTACCCCGTTGACCCTTCTGGACCGTAGATCGGCTCCAAAATACGATCCACCTCCGGATAAAAAGAGTCAGAAACTCCCCAACCCGTTCCAAATACCAAAATGACAGGCCTTTCGGAACGAGCCGGATCCAAAAGCTCCTGCCGATAAGCCTCATAACTCACGGAAGTTTCAAGACGACGCGCATCTGTAAGCACCACCTCAGGATCTTGGCCATGCCGAAGACGAATCTCCTGCTTCACCTCCTCAAATGAGCGAACCATACGCACTAACGAAACCGCCTCTACCCGATCAGGATGGTAATCGCGAGCCTCTTGACTCCCCCAATGAGCCAAAATCCTCCCCACCAAAGCTGCTTGATCCTCAATAGGAGTGACTAAAAAATAACCACAAGCTCCATAAGTTCGTGCAGAACGAGCAATATCATGAATATCCATATTAGTCACGGAAGTAGTCACAGCCTCTCCCCGACGATTCACGACATGCGTGTGCAACAAAACTACATACATTGAAATAGGAGGCTTTTCTAAAAATAGACCCGGCCTTCTTACCCAAGTGCGCTTCAGCCTCTCCTGATGACGCCACTGATCTAAAGCCGCATGATCCCCTTGAAGAAGTACCTCGGGCACCTTAGCCCCTTCAAAAACACGAGGTCGCGTGTACTGAGGGTACTTTAAGGTACCTCCTTCCAAACTTTCCTCACTCAAGGAATCGGGATTACTCACCACTGCGGGAATCAAACGCGCAATCGTATCCGCCATCACCATCGCAGGCAACTCCCCACCGGTAAGGATGTAATCCCCCAGAGAAACCTCCCAATCGACATACTTTTGGATAAAACGCTCATCGACCCCCTCATACCTCGAGCACACAAAAATCACGCGTTCATTCGATGCAAGAGACTTAGCCATCGCTTGAGAAAACAGAACACCCTGAGGCGAAAGAAGCACGGTGACCTGCTTCTCTACTCGAGGAGTCTGTACACTCCTCCAGGCAGAAGCAAGCACATCTGCTCGCAAAAGCATCCCTTCCGATCCCCCAAAGGGAGCTCCATCGACCCGTCGGTGCTTATCCTGAGCAAAGTCCCGTATCTGCACTAAGCGCGAAGTAATCAACCCTTTTTTTCGTGCTTTTCCTAAAAGACTTGCTTCAAAGAAAGAGGAAAAAAGATCTGGAAAAAGTGTAAGAAAACTAAAATCCAAAACTCAGGAAACTTTCGACAAACCCTTCACTAACTGACGCACCGTAGGAGACATCTGTGCCCCCCGTGCTATCCAAGATCGCAAAGCCTCAAGATCAATTTTTATCTTATCTTTGAGTTCTACTTCCTTAGGAAGATAACGTCCCAATTTTTCTAAATAAGCCCCATCGCGACCGGATGCACTATCGACAACCACCACCGAATAGAGAGGATTTTTTTTAGCACCTTGACGAGAAAGACGAATACTGACAGCCATAGAAACCTTCCTTTGCCACCAGCTGTAACATGAGTAAAATAAAAGCGTCAAGCAGAAAGCTGCTTAAATCGTCTCTTGACCTACATCTAAATAGACCTCCTTCGTGTCATCGCTATATCCAAAATACTCAGAAAAACGACCCCATGAGATTAAAACCTCCACCATCTGATGAGGATTTTCGTTAGGCAACCACTCTCCTACTCGTTCTGTTAACTCCTGAATGGGAATTCTCAATGCCTGCGTTTTACTCAAAAGCTGAGAGGTCATTTGCACAATTTGCAAAGAGCCAAAAAGCTCATGCAGCATGCGCTTTCTGACATTCATATCTCCTGCCACAAAACTCCTTCCCAAATCAGTTAAAATAACTGACTGCTTAGGCGTATCCACAAGCTCCAAAAGCTCAGCAGCTTTCACTAAATAAAGAGTCCGTCCAAAGTCTTTGCCCGTCCCATGAGC
>DAISZI010000167.1:0-4101 GCA_036824885.1 Oligoflexia bacterium | reverse complement strand
ATGGGTGATGCATCGGTTGAGGCATAAAACTGGGTAGCGCAATAATGATAGCGTTCGCCTTAAGTTAACTATAATGATAGAATACCTAAGAGCTCTCGGTCTTTTATATTCTGAGATGAGCTTCTGATCTATGGATCATGGGATTAATTTATATTTCTTAAATTTAATTTTAAATTTTATTGATTTAATTAGTTTTTGCGAATGTGATTTTGTCGTTTTTAACTTGAATAAGTCTCTAGAATGTAGCAACTAGAGTCTACGGTTTTGGCTGTATTGAATCGGGAGGTTTGATCCATGGTCAGGGTGCTTATTTTTTTGGTGGTTGCTGTTTCAGTGTTGGGTTGTGATACGAAGGGAAGAGGACCACGGTCATTAGAAGAAGTAGTGAATGATCAAGTTGAGGCAGCGCTTAAAAAGAGAGATGACGAAAAAGTAAGACAAGATGAAAAAGATCAGCTTAGTAAAAGCGATAGTTTTTCACTAGAAGAAAGAGAATCTGTTAATAACATAAGTGTTGAAGTTTCGAAAAAAGTAACATCTAAGCGTGTAAGAGATCAGTCTGTTTTAGCTTCGTTTATAAATCCGCTTTTGTATGTCGAGAAATGGCTTCTTGCGGCGAGAAGCCAGTTTGTTGATGGCGCTCTAAGGAATAAAATGTGGTCAAAGCTTGGGCAATTGTGGTTTTATGGTGATGTCGAAAAGAGCCTGTCCGAACTTCGTGTGGTCTTAAGGGATCTCAAGCTTGTACTTGGGTTGCCGGTGGATAGAACAATAGAAACAGACAGTGTGAACGCTGATACTGCGCAAGAGGGCCAATCCTCAAATTCGTGTTCTAAAAGGGAAAATTCAGACAATAAAAAAGAAATACCTCTAAAAGTAGTAGAAGAGGTAAAAGCAGCAGCAGAAGAAGAAAAAGAAGCAGTAGCAAAAGAAAGTCGTACGTGTTTAGCAAAACCTGGGAATTATTCTGAAGCTCTCATTTTATTGATAGATGTAGTAAATGAGCTTTCCGAGGTGGTAGTACCTCTTTCTAATTCGAAAAATAGGTTTATCGCTGCGGAGGAGGAAGAGCGAAGTTCACTTGGAACATGTGTGTTTGTATTGTATGGCGATATCGAAACTACACTAGTGCGCCTTGATCGGGTGTTAGAGAAACTTAATAAAATTGGTTCTAGTGCCTCTGACGATCTGATAGAAGCGTTGAATCGAGAGATCGAAGAAAATGGCGGTATTAATGAATGCACTTTAGAAGAAATCTTCGGAAGAAGGTTTGTTGGCCTAGGATTTAAAATAGAGCTCAAAAATCAGAGCGATGAGTTAGTCACAGCGTGACCTACTTCATTCTGATTTTCTAAATTAGAGATTTAACTTCGAAAACTTTTTATGATATAAGAAGTTCGTTTGGTGGTGGAATCGATTTTAACGCTAAGAAACTGAGGTGTCTGCAATACTAAGGGTGTGGGTAATTATGCAAAAGTTCTAGCGCTCTTATCTTAACGTTAGGGTCTTATCTGTTCAAGAAACAGATTGGGTTGGGTATTTTTAATTAACTTGGAGTTTAAATGAAAAAAATTGCTTCTGCGTTTTTTATTTGTCTTATGACGGTGAATAAGTTTGCGTTTTGTGCGATAGAGGGCGATGTTGGCAGTCCTGAGGAGGTTGAGACATCGTTACAATTAGTTGAAACAGGTGCTCAAGTCGAAGTAATTTCAGTGCATAATCCTGAAGAACAGAATTACGTACAAGCTCAACTAGTTGAACCAGTGTCTCAAGTTGAAACAGTTGAGTCGGTTTTAGAGATCCGAAATGATTCTGAAAATTGTTCAGAGGATCGATTGAAACAAATGATACGTGAGAATCTAGATTTTATTAAGAGTGGATTACACCACCCCGACGAAGAAATCGCTAGGATTACTGAAATAGCTACTATGTTACAAATAGTTCACGGAAGTCCTGGGGTTGAACTAATGAAATCGATTGAAAGAGCGGTAGAAATCTCAGACTTTTCAATTAAATACCGCGATTGTAAACTATCTTACCCAGCATGTATGGCGCTTATAAGGATTGAAACGTCTAAAATGCATCGAATATTAAATCGATTTGCAAAGTAAATGGTTTTTTCTCGTCAAGGAAATTTATGAGACTCATTTGTCGAATATTAATTTTTTATAAAAATCAATGCTAACGACAGAATTATGTATCCAAGGTTTACGTAAAAACCGAGATCAGGTTCTTCAACTTGGATAGTTGCTAGTGTACTTAGCTCTGAGCTTAGTTCTGATGTCCATGGTGATCTAATCGATATATTGAGTCAAGAAGTTCCAGAAATGGTAGGCGATGACTTAGATAAGTCCAGAGTGGATACTATTCGGAAAAGAGGTGGTTGTAGTTTTTTTAAAAAATTTATTCTGTATTATTTAATATGCACGGGACTTATGCGTAAATCATAGCGCTACTGCTTGAGGCTACGGTTTTCTTTGCTGAAGTATCCAGTAGTTTAATTTTTTTTAATTAGATTGTGATTTGTATGAAGATAACATTATATATATTTTTTATTTTTATAACGGCAAGTAAGTTTGCAATTTGTGCAACAAAGAATGGTCTTGCTAAATTTGAACCAGTTGAAGCGCAGGCTCAACTGGTTGAATCAGCTCCTGAAGTTCGAGCGGTTCGGATGAAGGAAAGTATCTACGAGAAGCGTATGCATGATCGAGCAAGAGCGATCATTCTTGAATCTGAACGGCTTAGAGCGAGTCGACCAGATCGGGATTTATCTCCGCGTTACATATTGGATAAACTAAGCGAAGCTGCTAGGATGCTTCAAGTGGTTTACGGAAATCCTGGAGATGAGATGATGAAACCAGTTGATAGAATTCGAGACATTCAAAAGCTTGCTGACAAATATCCGGATCATGAATCGATTCGGTCGGCATGCGCTCAACTCATAGAGCTTGAAAAAAGAGAAATATCTCGAATAATGGTTCATTTTTTACCGGAAATGGATTTTTTAACTACTTAGAAAATCCCTATGGCTTTTCGAGTGCGGTCGAACTTCTTGCTAAGGCGGCAAAATTTTTTTTGATATCCTTACTTGATTGCGACCTCAATTTGGGGGCTACGGTGAGATTTATAAAAAAAATAATGAAAATATTTTATCTTAGTGAGTTAAAATGTGTTTTGGGTTGTTAAAAAAAGCACGACGTCAGTATTTGCGACAAGTAGGAAACCAACTAGATAATCAAAAATTTTTATAATTACAAGTTAGTAAAACTATGAATGTTAGGGTGGACCCCATTGTCTGGACAAAAAACGAACAAAAATGAGTTGAATTTTTAAATACATTTTATTCAATATCTAATGTAAAATTCCTTCTTTTGAAATGAAAGGGATCAGCTGGCCTCAAGCTTGCGGCAGCGGGGGCTCGCAATGAGGCCCCACTGCCGCAAGTTCCTCGAATAGACTTGGATTTTTATTCATCCATCCCGATTTACTAGTAGCTTCGAACTCTCATTGGTGTACTTAGAGGTCTTCCCTAGTGAACTTCATGGGGCGTTTTATAGCCTAACGCCATGTGGGGTCTCTCTTGATTGTAAAGAAAAAATACTTGTTTATTCCAGTAGTTAACTCACTATCACTCGTATAGCTCTTCAAATAGATATCTTCTTAATTCACTGTTCTCCACAGCCGTTCAACAAAAATGTTGTCAAATACTCGTTCTCGTTCATCCATGCTGATTTGAATTCCCTCTCTTTCTAGTCGACTCGTAAAATCAATACAAGTGAATTGAGGTCCCTGATCAGTGTTAAAAATGTCTGGTTTATCCAATTTTAGAGTCGATTCTAAGGCTTCTAGGCAAAAATCAGCATCTCATCGTATTTGAGATTCGCCAGGACAATATCTATCGGTATACCAATCGAGAACCGCAACTAGAAACATAAACCCGTTTTTCATGGGTATGTAGGTAATGTTTGTTGACCAAACCTGATTAGGTTTGACAATCTGCAGATTTAGAAGCAGATAGGCCCCGTGTCTCAGGATAGTTGTCGTGCCAAGTGTTGAAAATAGGGGGGCGAGAAGATAGGGTTTTGAGACATGAAAAAT
>DAISZI010000166.1:0-4156 GCA_036824885.1 Oligoflexia bacterium | reverse complement strand
CTCGAGGATGGAAATATCAAATTGAGCATAGTTGTATCAGATATTTTTGGCGTTTGGGGACTGAAGTTGTTGAAGCAAATCGCAAAAAGATATACTCATCCTGACATTCTTATCACCAAAGTCACGACAAAAATAAAAAAAATGGAGGAAATGAAAAAAGCGTTTACCAATTGTCTGACTTCGGAGCATTGCTTTGTCATCAATGAACTGATGAATTAGTATGAGTCATTAAAAAATCGAATCGAAGAAGGTGAAAAGGAGCTTTGCAAGAAAGTGGAACCGTATGCCCATCTTGTCAAAGAGTTGGATAAAATTTCAGAAATTGACTGTATTCTGGCAATGAGAATTCTTCCAGAAGCGAGTGCAAATAGGAGTTCATTTAAAGATGAACGAGCGTTAGAAAATCATGAGTAGGCTCGTAAAAAAAAGATTAAAATACCTAAAAAACTAGTCCTACATTCAGGAAAATGGTCTTCGGAGCTGCTAAGTGTGCTATTTACTGTAAGAAATCCTTTTGTCGCTTTAAATATAAAAAATTCAGCAAAAAATGCGTCAAGTGAATAAAAGACTTAGTATGAATGGTGGAAAATTTAATTGCCTTGGGTTATCTACTGTAGACCTTCAGAAGGTGGGATGTATCTTCTGTGAGTTTATCGCTTACCACGTGAAAAGTTTTTGTTCCCTTTGGAAGAATACTTCTCGGCGATCACTTGAGAAGTGGTAGCGGGGGGTGCTAGGGGAGAATTTGCTGTCGCAAGAACCTAAAGGTGAGAGCGAGGCATGGTAAAAGATCCAAAAATCCCGAAAGCATCCTAAAAAAGACAAGTCAAGGGGTCTCATTTTCAGGTTCGAAGCCATGTTGTTTCTCAGTTTGGTGGTACCCTTGTTATTTCTGTCAGACTTGATGCACTCTTTTAAGAGTGCTTTCACTCAAACTTTTGTCGTATCTGGATGGCATTTTGTCGAAGTTTCGTGTCTAAAATGGTTTTTACGCCAACTTTTGAAATGAAAGGGGTCTGGCCTCAAGCTTGCGGCAGCGGGGGATCCAATGAGGCCCCCCGCTGCCGCGCAGATATGAGTGAATTTTCTGTCAGACTTCTGGTGATTTAATGTTGCGAAGATCAAAGAAGTGCCGCTCGTTGAAACACTAATTTTTTTTGCTGTAAGTTCCAGAACTCAGAACCAATGTTTTGAGATTTTTCAATTCATTTAGGCAAACTATTTGATTCTCCTCGATAGGATTTTGACTAAGATCCAAGTATTGGATATTCTTAAGTTCACAAAGGGAGTTTGTCCCAAAGTTTCCTATGTCATTTTCAGCAAGATCTAAGTTCTTGAGATTCAGGAGTAAAGTAAGATGAATGCATCCATTATTCCCGATGTGATTGTTAGCAAGATTGAGGCTTGTGATATTTTTGAGTTGAGCTATGGACTTTGCTCCCGTATCTCTGATATGATTTTTCTTCAGATTCAGCTTAATCAGACCCTTGAGTAGAGTAAGGTGATTTGCTCCCGCGTCTTCAATTTCATTGTCAAGAAGATTCAAGTTTGTAAGATTTACCAGTGAAGAAAGGTGCTCGGTTCCTGCATTTCCGATTTGATTTTGAGAAAGATCTAAGACTCGGAGATGCAGGAGTGAAGAAAGGTGCTTTGTTCCTGTAACTCCTAGTTCATTTCTCGCAAGATTTAAATTGTTGAGATTCACAAGTAAAGAAAGATGCTGGGTTCCCGTATTTTTGATTTGATTTTGAGAAAGATCTAAGGCTCGGAGATTCCCGAGTGAGGTTATGTGTGCTAGTCCAGTGTCTCCTATTTGATTCTTATGAAGATTTAAGTTAGTGAGATGGGTGAGTTGAGCCAGGTGAGGCATTCCTGCTTCTCCGATTTCATTGTAAAAAAGATCTAACTGCATGAGATTCACGAGTGAAGAAAGATGCTTGGCTGCTGTGCTTCCTATGTCATTGCAACAAAGAGTTAAAATTTTGAGATTGACGAGTGGACCAAGGTGCTCTACTCCAGTATTTCCTATTTTATTTGCACTAAGATTCAGTTGTGTGAGGTTGATCAATAAACCAATTTTAGCCAATCCAGCGTGTCCCATTCGATTGCTTGCAAGATTCAAGCTTGTCAGATGGATGAGCTGAGTCAGGTGATTTACTGTAGCGGCTTTGATGAAATTTTTTTTAAGATTTAAGTCTGTGAGTTTTGTGAGTTGAGCAAGATGTGCTGTTCCTTGGTCTGTGATTTGGTTGTTACTAAGATCTAAGATTATGAGATTTTCAAGTTTCGCGATATCTTGCACTGCTGTGTCTTCAATTCTATTTCGATGAAGATTTAAGGACCTGAGATTGACGAGCTTTAGGAGGTATTTTGCTCCCGTCTTGGAGATATAATTTTCTCCAAGATCTAAGTGCTCAAGATTCTTAATTTGAGTTAAAAGGGCTGCTTCCATGTCTGCTATTAAATTTTTTCTTAAGTTCAAATGTTTTAGGGGAAGATTCTCGGCAACTTTGACGATATTGAAAAACATCCGTCCATAGATTGAATTATTGCTAAGATTAAGTGTTTGCAGATTTTTAAATTTTGGAAGAGCTTCTACCAGTTCATGAAGAAATAGATTGATATTTCTCGAATTTCCAACAGCGTTAAAAGTTAACTCGACAAAAGTGTCAGGAAGCTCGCTTAGCATACAAAAATTAAAAAACGAATAAGAAAGATCTAATTTTTGAATACTTTTATTACAATAACCTTGCGTAAGATGATAAAAAAATTCGTCAGGAATGTTGAGTTGATTGTTATATCGTAATGTAACGGGTTTTTTTGCGCTTGCACTATTAGCAATTTCGTAAATTGCCTCTTGGTATTTTTTTGTTTTTAAAAAATTGACCATATCAGGAGCTGATAAGTATTCAAAAATTGCTTGATACTCTTTCGAAGTCAACTCGTAAAAATGAATTTTTTGCTTTTTTGCTCGGGGATTATATTCAAACATCGCCGAAGCTGTATACCAAGGAAGCCAGAGGAACGATAAAGAAAGGATGTATTTTATCAGAGGATGATTTTTTTGTAGCATAAATGTTCCATAGATTTAAGCAGGTTTTATTTGAATGTCAAGTTTTTTAGATTTCAGGGATGGTCCTCAGTCTTAGTAATCTCGAAATGTTACGAGTCATGACTACGAAAAGGAGCTCTGAGTTGAGGGTAGGATTGTGCTCGACAATCTATCTTGTTTTGTGAGGAGATCTATTCTCATGAAAATAGGAATCATGTCTTGAACTTACTTCAGAGAAATACGATGCTACCTCTTAAGTGGTTCGTTCACGCCCACTGCTCGGGTTTTGAGTGGAAGGGGGGGTTCTTTGAGTCTCTCAGGAGGCTGTTAAGTTTGAGGATCCTTGATAGATGTTTCTTCACGTGTGACTCGAAAAATTATATTAATTTTATTTACTTCTTGGGGTCCCTATCCCCTGAAACTTGATCAGGAATTTTTGGGCCTCGGGTTTTAGGGGCTTATCGGCTTGTGGTTTTTCTGAGATTGGAAGGTGACGCTTGTATTTGGGATGAGGGGGGTTCTGAAAAATGAATTTACCGCAGGCTTTTGGGGAGGGTGTGGCTCGTATTTGATTTTTTGGTGAAGACCCTTTAGAATCGCCAGTTCGTTGATTCAAGCGAAAATGAAAGGAGCGATGCTGTGTTCAGTCGAGTTAATTCTGAGAATTCATGATGCAGACAGTTTTGGCACAAGCGCCTGCAAATTTAGCATTAGTGAAGTACATGGGTAAAAAAGAGGTGAGTTTGAACTTGCCTGCGAATTCGAGTGTCTCTTTGACGTTGGGAAGCCTTCGTACTTTAGCGCAAGTGACGTCTTCAGGAAGAGGTGATTCTCGCTGGGTTCCCGAGCTTCCTGAAGGGGGGGAGGGGTTTGAGATTCCTCAGCTTGTGTCTTTGACAAGGATTTTGGATCATGTGGAGAGGGTTCGCAACGAAGTTCCTCGAGTTTTTGCTCGGTTTGGGGTCATCCCTGAGGGGTTAGCTGAGGGGGTCGTTCTGAGAACGGCGAATACTTTTCCTGCTTCTTCAGGCATTGCATCAAGCGCTTCTAGTTTTGCTGCGATGACCCTTGCTTTAGTTGCTTATTTTGCGGGTTGTTCTGATC
>DAISZI010000165.1:0-4178 GCA_036824885.1 Oligoflexia bacterium | reverse complement strand
TTTGCAGTGAACAAATGGATTAAATTCACATGAAGAGCCGGATACGTGACCCGTAGGCCCTCTTATCTGGGGGTACTTACCCGAGTCTAGGTGCTTTGTTTTTGATGAGCTCAGGAGTATCTTCATCCTCGGTTTCTCTGATTTTTTTTTGATTGATGGTATTGCTGAGTCGTAAGAAACCCATAGGTCTTTTTAAGTAGCATGAGGTTGATTTGTTGTTTTAACTCTTCGTGAACAAAGGGTTCAAGCTCTGAAGGTACTGAGATTGCGTATTTTTTCAAGTGAGAAAGATAATCTTTCAAAACGGTTTTAATGAAAGTAGGCTTATCAAAGTATCCATCTTGGGATTCGTTCAAATGTTTCTCAAAAATCAAGTAAAGAGGGTCTGGTTTGCTGGTTAGCATGCAAGCCTCCTACTTCATCTTCGGAGGATCTTTCAAAAAAAATGAGTGAAAAAGTAGGCCTAGGAAATTCTGAGTAACTTGCTCCAGGTCTCTTTTTTGAAGCCTACGGTGCCTGCGTGAGGGGTGAGTAAAAATGGTCTTCGAATGAGCATCCCATCACTTCTTAAAAGCTTGAATGCTTCTGGGGGTTCTAGTGTCTGCTGGCCCAGTCTTAGTTCCCGGTACTTGATGCCTGAGGTATTGAAGAGTTTTTTCAGATTACCTAAGTACCCGAGCATCTGTTCAAGCTCAGATAAGGAGGGAGGGGTTTCAATGATAGAATGAACCTCATAGGTAATTTGATGTTCTTTGAGAAAAGCCTGGGCTTTCTGACATGTGCTGCAGCGTGCATACTCATAAACTTTGACCATAACTACCTTCTTCGAGATTTTCTTTTTTTTTGTTTCACCAGTTCTTGGATATGGTGAATGATTTTTTGGGCTACATTGATGCCGGTTGCTTTTTCAATACCTTCGAAACCTGGGGAGCTATTGACTTCAATGACCATCGGTCCTTGCCTGCTTTCCATGATGTCCACTCCTGCGATTTCAAGTCCTAAAACCTGAGTTGCACGAATAGCGAGGGTTTCATGGCCAAGAGGTAACTGAACTATTTTACCTTCTGCTCCCCGATGGATATTGGAACGAAATTCTCCCCGTGCTGCTGTTCGCATCATTGCTGCAATCACCTGCTTTCCTACGACAAAAACCCGAAAGTCTCTTGCCTGTCCTTCAGCAATGAATTGTTGAATTAAGACATCTTGATTGAGTGTCCTGAGTGTGTCTAAAACAGATCCTACAGAAATAGGTGTGTTCACGAGCATCACTCCGATGCCTTGTGTGCCTTGGAGGACCTTGAGAACCACCGGTAATCCTTGGACACACTCAACGGCCGTTTTTAGTCCGCGGTTAGAGCGTGTTAGCACAGTGGCAGGAACTAAGAGTCCTGCTTGCGAGAGTTTTTGTAAGCATAGCATTTTGTTCCGAGATTGTGCAATAGCTTGAGAGTGGTTGACGATCACGAGGTCTTGCAGCTCAAAGTGCTTGACTACGGCAAGCCCGTAATCCGTGATTGACGTTCCGATACGTGGCACAATGGCGTCATACGCCTTTAAGAGCGTGTTTCCTACTAGGACGCCTGTGGTTTGTTTTGCATGAGGGGTGATCAGAAGTTGGCAACTTAAAGGGTTGATGACGTCGCATCGGATTGCGGCGTTCTTGGCTTCTTGCCTGAGCCTTCGCATGCTATAAAGACTTTTGTTACGGGATAAAATCGCGATGTGCATTTTAATTGCTTATAAAACTTTTTTTCTTCGACTGGAAGAGAGAATACCGAGTGCCTCGCGATATTTTGCAACAGTTCGTCTGGCAATGTTGATATGGTCGAGACGCAGTAAAGTTACAATCTTCTGATCAGAAAGAGGATTTTTAGGATTTTCTTTTTGAATCATTTGTCGAATTTTTTGTTTTACGGCTTCACTTGCAACTTCACTGCCTCCGTCGGTGGTTTGAATGCTTGAGTTAAAAAAATACTTGAGCTCAAAAATACCCACGGGGGTGTGCACGTACTTATTGGTGGTAACACGTGAAATAGTTGACTCATGCATGCCAATGTCCATGGCAACATCTTTTAAAATCATAGGCTTGAGGTGTTGAATGCCTTTTTCAAAAAAATCCTGCTGCCTTTTGACCAGGGCTTCGGTAACTTTGTAAATAGTTTTTTGTCGATTATGGATGGATCGGATGAGCCACAACGCAGAGCGTAGTTTTTCTTGTACATACTCCTTCGTGGCTTGATTGGGGTTTTTTTGTTCTGCTAAGATACTTTTGTAGTAAGGAGAGATCCTTAGTTTAGGCATTCCGTCTTCATTTAAAGCCACGACAAACTCCCCGCTTAGCTTGTGCACATAAATATCAGGGGTAATATAGTGTGTGTCATTGCTGTAAAATGACCTGCCCGGTCGAGGCTCTAGCTCTAAAATCACCCTTGTTGTTTGTAAAATTTTTTCTAAAGGAAGTTCTAGTTTACGTGCAATGGCAGTGTAATTGCGTTTCTCAAGATCTTGTAAATGATTTTGAATGATCAAATCCACCCAGGGATCACGGTTTTCTAAAAATCGAGCTTGGATCCGCAAACACTCCTGAAGATCGCGTGACGCAACGCCTAAAGGATCAAAATGGTGGATCATCTTTAAAACTTCTTCCGCATCTTCTAATTCTATGGAACAATCCCGAGCGAGATCTTCTAAAGACGCATTGAGATAACCGTCCTCAGAGAGATTTCCGATGATCAAGCGGCCGAGTTTTTTTTCTTCTTCTTGAAGCTCTACCATGGAAAGTTGCCAGATCAGGTGCTCCTCAAGCGAGGTCGTTTTGGTCAAGACGTTCTCAAAGCTAGGTAGCTCTTCATCGATATCGTGCAAAGAGGTGGACGGAGCTTGAGAGCCATGGAATTCCTCTAGATAAGAATCCCAATTGAAATCTTCACTGTCAGGTGCGGGTTCTCTCTCCTCAGCGGAAGCTTGCTCATCTCGAAGCTGCTCTGCTTCAGGATCTGAGCCCTCGACAGGCCCTTCTCCTTCTAGTATTTCCTCGAGTACAGGATTTTCTACCATTTCTTGAGTAACTAGCTCCTGAAGCTCCATACGATTGAGTTGAAGCAACTTGATGGCCTGTTGCAGCTGAGGCGTCATTACGAGCTGCTGGCTGAGTTTTAAACTCTGCTTAATTTCCAGTGCCATAGTCGTTTTTCCTCATTTCTAAAGCTCAAAATCTTCACCTAAGTAGACTTTTCTTGCGGTTTGATCCTCTGTGATAAACTGGGGCGTTCCTGCGACTAAGATTCTACCATTACTCAATAGATAACCCAAATCACAAATTTTTAATGTTTCCCGTACGTTATGGTCTGTAATTAAAACCCCAATCTTCCTAGCTTTGAGGACTTGAATCATATTTTGAATATCTTTCACAGCGATGGGATCGATACCGGCAAAAGGTTCGTCAAGCAGTAAAAAGGAAGGATTGAGCGCCAAAGCACGCGCAATTTCTACACGTCTTCGCTCCCCTCCTGAGAGGGTATAAGCTTTTTGTTTGGCAATGCCTTGAATGTGAAATTCTTCTAGGAGGGTTTCTAACCGATCTTTGCGCTCTGTTCGAGAAAGAGGAAGATTCTCAAGAACACAGAGGATATTTTCCTCTGCGGTCATGCGTCTGAAAACCGAAGCCTCCTGAGGGAGGTACGCAATGCCATTTTTTGCTCTTTTGTGCATGGGCCAGAGCGTCACATCTTTTTGATCTAAAAAAACATGTCCTGATTCCGGGCGAATCAGTCCTACTACCATATAAAAAGAAGTGGTTTTCCCCGCTCCATTCGGACCCAAAAGGCCCACTACCTGTCCTGAATGAATTTCGAAATTGACATCTTTGACCACACGCTTTTTTTGGTAGTTCTTAATCAGATGCGAAGCTCGAAGCGTACGTGGGTGGTTTTGCATGGGGGTGACGACTCCGAGCCCTTCGGCTTGACGGTCTAAACCGCGGCTTTCTGGCTTGGGTGCAAATTCCCTCTCGCCGCACCCATTCGTTCATGGATGAATCTATTTTTTTTTGTGTGGGTCCTCTCATTTCCCGCCTGCCCACAACATACCTGAAACTTCCCATCCTCGACAGGAGGGTATTTATGGTAACTCTGAGATGTCTTTCTCAGATCAACACAAGAGGTCTCAGTTTGCTTTAT
>DAISZI010000164.1:0-4181 GCA_036824885.1 Oligoflexia bacterium | reverse complement strand
AATTCACCAACTTGAGCTAGCCTTTAGGGTAGTGAAAAGAAAGGGTGGAGCTCCAAGAATAGATGGAGTAACAATTGAGAGTTTTGAGAAGAATCTCTTGCAGGAAATAACCCACAACGAAGAAGTGGAGAGTTGGACTTAGCAGACAAGTCCAGTGCGTGAGGCAGAAATAGTGAAAGCTGGAGTTCGAGTGCTGGGTATTCCTACAGTCAGAGACCGAGTTCTAGGCTGAAAGCAGTATTAGAACCGAATCTTTGAAGCTCGGGTTTTCTAAACACAGCTATGGATTTAGACCAGGATGAAGCCAACGACAAGCTTTGGAAGCGGCTCAAAAGACGCTGAAAGAGCGCAAAGAATACGTGGTAGATCTAGACCTAGAGCGATTCTTTGACCGAATTCATCATGATCGATTGATCAATCGGATGAAGCTACAGATATCGGACAAACACATTTTGTGTCTGACGGGTATGTTGTTGAGATCTGAGATCATGGAAGATGGTCTGGTGACGGCAATGAGGCTTCTGCGCAAGGAAGTCCACTTAGCTCGTTTGAGTAATGTGGTATTGGATGAACTGGACTAAGATCAACCGAAGAGAAAAGTGAGTTTGTCCCGAGGAGTAAAATTCCTGGGGACCCCGTGTCTCAGGATAGTTGTCGTGCCAAGATATAAGAGCACAATGGGTGCAATCAACCGATGGTACATGGGGTGGTCGAATTATTATCAGGTGACCCAGTATCCATCGCAGTTAGCGTCCATGGAACCTTATACTCGGAGACGACTTGGAGTGAGGATCGTTGATCAACCCAAAAATAGGCGAATCCTCTATGAGAATTTAGCAAAGAGGGGAGTTCCCGGTAGACTGGCTGCAGGGACAGTATATTCCAAAAAGCGGAGATTTGTCTCATACTCGAGCGGTTGAAAGAGCTTATCCCAGCGTCTAGTTTATCAATTGGAGGTCAAAAGACCCGGTCCTAGAATAGATTACTACATTGGTTTGCAGTGAACAAATGGATCACATAAACCGGATACGTGACCCGTAAGTCCGGTTCCGTGGGAAGTCGGCCCTCATATCTGGGGGCCAATTATCGGAGGGGACTTAAATCAATTAAAAATTATTCTTTTATTTTTAATATAAATTTACCGCTATTGTATTTCATTAGAAAAATCAAGAAGAAAGACTTCTAGATTTGCTTCCTATTTTAGGCATTTTTGCTTCCTCTTGTTTTAGAAAGAGTTTTCGGGTTCCTTTTATTTTCATTACGATGCTTTATTTGTATGTTTTTTTTCTGGTTTAGCAATGTTTTTCTTCAAAAGAAATCAACTTGTTATATCTTTTCGATCTCTCGTCTTTTCTTTTCTTTTGTGCTCCTATTCTCAGCTTAGAGCAGCTTATTGCACTATGCTAGATCAAAAGAGTAGATGTATTCACGTTAAAAAAAGGTGTCTTGGATTCAAAAAGAACGTATGGCAAATCTTGAAAATGCTATCCAAACGATCAGTGAACAAGGAGGTGCTCACATTTTTGTTTCTGATAATTTAGGTCCCAATTTCATAGAAGCGGTTCCTCGTGCCAATTTTCAGCATAGGATCCGAATTGAAAAATCAAACTTGTTGGATCGATTGGATTGTCTTTGAGCATGGCAAATGTGCTGATTGCTTGAGAAACAAGTATTTAGATTACGAGAACATAAGCGTCTTGATGAAATCTCCTCATCTCAAAATTTTAAAACACACACCTAATTTTTCTTTGTTTCAGGATCTGTTTTTGCAGAATTTTTGTAGTAGGGGGGTCAAAAAAAGTTTGCTTCTTACTTGATTCAAATGCTTTTAAGGGATAGATTACTTGCTTCCGATGGCTGGGTAGCTCAGATGGTCAGAGCGGCGGATTCATAACCCGCAGGTCGGCAGTTCGATCCTGCCCTCAGCCACCATTCAAGTTGCACCAAGAGAAAGCCTGAATTATTTTGTTTTACTTTTCACGTCAAGAGGCATCATTGCTTCAGTTGGAGGCATTCAAGAAGATGGCTAGCGGGGATTCTAAGACCTTGAGAGCATCCTCAAGTGCAGATAAGGGGAGGCGACCTGATGACGCTGAGTGGAGCAGGAAATTTGCTTCTGAGAAGGAAGGGCTGTTCACGAACAACAAGCTTTCGAATGCATAGTGGATTGTGTGAGCAAGATCATGGAAGAGGTAAGTATTGTACTCAAAACCTGGACCTCATGGAGGAAGTTTAATCCGTAAAATGATTGCCTTTATGAGAGGGCAGGGCATGTCGTTACCTATAGATTCGCATATCCTTATAGCAATTTCAGGAGGACCTGATTCAACCGCCCTTGCTCACATTCTCGTAAACTATGGAAGAAGAATCATTGACAAAGATCGACTATCTTTGCTGCATATTAACCATAATTGGAGAGAAAGTGCTTACGAAGATGAAAAATTCGTGAAAAATTTAGCAAAAAATTGGAATGTAGAGTGCTTGGTACACCGTTTAAGTCCACCCAGTGAAAAAACCTCGCTTGAACAGCAGGCGAGAGAAGCAAGAAAAAAGATTTTTTTAGAATGCGCAGAACTGAAAAATGCAAGAATTTTCACGGCACATCATGCTAACGATCTTGCAGAAACAATTTTATGGCGGCTTATGACGGGATCTTTTGAGACTCATGGACTGGGTATTGGTTTCGAGCATGGTGTCGAGATTCGCCCTTTACTTAGCTTTAAAAAATCCGTGCTTGAGAACTATCTCAAGGAAGTTCATCAATCTTTTCAAGTAGATGAAACTAATTTCTGCAATCGTTTTTTGCGATCCAAAATACGTTCCAAAATCATGCCACCTCTCCTGGAAGTATTCCCCAAGGCAATTGATCGCCTTGCAGAACTTGGTTTAAAAACACAAAAAAAAATAAAAACAGAAGATTTGACAGCTGATCCCTTGGATGAAATCTTGGAAAAAGCTTCAACTTTTCGTTGGAAGCGATCTCATTTTCAAAACATTTCGCATACCTTTGAAAAATCCAGGCAGCAAAAAAGCTGGAATGGAGAAATCCATCTTCCTGATGGATGGAAGTTAGTTCGTGAAAAAAAAAATCTTTTTGAAAAAAAGGATTAGTCCTTTATGTTTTAGTTTTTGCTCTTTAGCAAAAATGTGTTAGGTTCGCCCCAAAGAGAGGATTGATCCATCAAAAAATGAAGTCTTCACAAAAAACTATTGCTTTATGGCTCGTGTTCCTTTTGTTGTGTATTAGCTTGTTTAAGGTATTTGACACTAATAGTAAGCATAGACAAGAGATTAAATTTAGTGAATTCATTCACCACGTTAAAGACGGGAAAGTGGCAGATGTTACTTTCAAGAGTGATAATCTGATCGTAGGCTCGTTCAAAGATCCAGTCGCAGATGGCAAAAAGTACTTTGAAACCGTTGGCGATACAGAAAATGCTAAAGTTTTTGATATCTTAGAAAAAAACAACTTGATCCCTAATTACGAAAAAGCAGAAAAAACTCCTTTATGGCAACAATTTCTGATTTCTTGGGGGCCGACGCTTTTTATCTTTTTGTTTTTCTTCATGTTTATGAGGCAGATTCAAATTGGTGGGGGTAAGGCGATGTCCTTCGGCAAGAGTAAAGCAAGACTTTTGACTGAATCAAGCAATCAAGTTACCTTTAAAGACGTAGCTGGTGTAGAAGAAGCTAAAGAGGAGCTTGAAGAAATCATCGCTTTTCTTAAGGACCCCAAAAAGTTTACCAAGTTAGGGGGAAGAATTCCTAAGGGAGTTTTACTGATGGGGCCACCCGGTACCGGAAAAACTCTTTTGGCGAAAGCTATTGCCGGAGAAGCGGGAGTTCCTTTTTTTTCTATTTCTGGTTCCGATTTTGTTGAGATGTTTGTAGGTGTGGGTGCTTCTCGGGTTCGTGATCTTTTTGAGCAAGGAAAAAAACACGCTCCCTGCATCATTTTTATTGATGAAATTGATGCTGTTGGAAGGCATCGAGGTGCTGGTCTTGGCGGAGGTCATGACGAGCGCGAGCAAACCTTGAATCAGCTCTTAGTGGAAATGGATGGCTTTGAATCCAATGAAGGTGTCATTTTAATCGCGGCGACCAATCGTCCCGACGTATTGGACCCTGCTTTACTTCGACCTGGTCGATTTGATCGTAGAGTGGTAGTCTCGGTACCTGAT
>DAISZI010000163.1:0-4187 GCA_036824885.1 Oligoflexia bacterium | reverse complement strand
ATGGTAGGTTGGCTTACACTTAATACCGCATCACAAATTATTTTTATAGATACTCCAGGAATTCATACTTTTCGAAAAGTAAAAATCAATGAACTCATGATGCAAGAAGTTTTTTTTTCTTTAGAAAATGCAGATCTTATTTGGTATTTAATGGAGTCCACTTCATCTTATGAAAAAGAGCAGTTAGCATTAGATTTATTGAGCCTCACTAAAAAGCCTATCTTTCTAATTATCAATAAAGCAGACAAGAAAAAGCACCTTTCAAAAGACTATGATCTTATTTTTAAAAAAAGTATTGCTAAAAAAAGATACTTTATCTCAGCATTGCAGGCAGAAGGACTTGAACAACTTTTAAAAGATACCTGGGAAGAAATGCCTGAGGGAGGTCCTTTTTATAGCAGTGAGGATCAAATTTCAGACCGACCGATCCGATTTTTTGTAGGGGAAAAAATCAGAGAACAAATTTATCTTCATTGTCAGCAGGAAATTCCTTATGCATCTGCCATTGAAATAAGAACCTTCAGAGAAACGACTGATCCTATTTATATCGAAGCAATCATTTACGTAGAAAGAGAATCTCAAAAAGGGATTGTTATTGGTAAGCAAGCAAAAAAAATCAAACAAATAGGCCAGGAAGCTAGAATCAAGCTAGAGGCTTTTTTAGCCTGCAAGATTTTTTTAGACCTCAAGGTTAAGGTTTTGGAAAAATGGAGCGAACGTGAAGATTATTTAAAAAAAATGGGTTATATCACCTCGAGAAAATCAAAATTACTAGATAGCTGGATGAGAAGAAATGTCGAAAATGAAAGAAAAATTTGAAGATTTTTACGTTGTGATTATAGGTCGTCCCAATGTAGGTAAAAGCTCTTTGTTGAATCGATTAGCTAAAAAACGAAGGGCTTTAGTCCATAATTTACCTGGGGTAACGCGTGATCGTTTAGAGGTACGTCAACAATGGATAGAAGGAGGAGAAGCACTCTCTATTGTTTTGATAGATACCGGTGGTTTAGAGGGATCCCAGGGAAAAGGAGCGTTCTCTGCGGCTATTGGAGATCAAGTTTTAGAGGCTTTAAAAAAGGCCAATTTAGTCTTGTTTGTATTAGATGCGCAAACAGGCGTCACTACTTTAGATCAAGAACTATTGCTTGAAATTCAAAAAAAGAAAATTTTTGAAAAAACTGCCCTAATGGGTGTTGTCAATAAAGTGGATACTTTTTCACATGAAGATCGGGCTTGTGATTTTTATGAGCTTGGAATAGATATTTTGACTTTATCTGCAGAAATGAATCGCGGTATTGAGACACTAAAAAGTACCATATTTGAAATCGCTAAAAATCAACGAGGCGAACTTCCTACAGAAATTATCGAAGATTCTAAAATTAAAATACCAAGAATTGCGATTGTTGGACGCCCCAATGTGGGAAAAAGCACTTTAATGAATACGATTCTAAAAGAAAATAGGGTAGTGGCAAGTCCGATTGCTGGTACAACGATCGACAGTATAGACACCCTTGTTGAATGGACGCTGGGTCCTATTATTTTAGTAGATACAGCAGGAATCAGGAGAAAGAGTAAAACCCAGAAAGGGGTTGAGGTGCTTTCCGTCATTCAGGCGAAAAAAACACTGAAAACTTCCGATCTTGCTATTTTAGTTTTAGACGGAAGTGAAGGTACCCATGATCAAGACGAAAAAATTGCCGGTCTTATTGAAGAAGCAGGGTGTGGTCTCGTGCTTTTTGTCAACAAGTGGGACACACAGAGGGGAAATACTGCCTTTACCCCTAAAATCGCAGAGAAGCAAATTCGCAATAAAATGCGTTTTTTGAACTATGCCCCTATGGTTTTTGGAAGTGCCCTTGAGGATCAATCTTTAGATAAGTTAGCAAAAATGGTGCAGCATGTCTTAAGAGAGCGTGATCTGAGAATTTCTACACATGAACTGACACAATGGATTCAAAAAGAAATTCTTTTTCATAATCCAAGGAATGCAAAAGTCTATTTGTCTCATCAAACAACTAAATCTCCTCCTACCTTTGTTTGTCATGTGAATGATCCTGAAAAATTTCATTTTAGTTTGAAAAGGCATTTAGTGAATGCACTTCGTTTAAAGTGGGGTTACCTAGGCAGTCCCATTCGGTTTCATTTTGTTTCTGGAAAAAGTAAAAATGCTCACTAAGAGCTGTTTTACCATGTCAATAAAATGCCTCCTGTAAATGTATAAAAATTTCCCGTTAAATCATTAAGACCCGCAGACTGATAAAGAGCGCTATAACTATCTGAAAAAACTACATAATTTATTTTTGCCTCCATGATAAAATAGAACTCACGGCGACTCATAGGAAACTCTAATCCCACTCCTGCTGAGATACCAACACTGCTATTGGTGTCTTGAGTATTGGCTAATTGTGATTGCTGCATTTTGTTATACCCTCCTGCTCCGATTAGAAAGTATGGACTTGCGAAGCTAATGGTCGAGCTTAGGTTTGTAGTATTGACATAGTATTTCAAATCCACTCCAGCCCAGGACAAGGTAACATTGACTAGGCCTAAATTTTGACTCGACGTATCATCAAAATAATGATGAGCAATTCTAAAACCTAAATCAATCGCAAGATTAAAATTGAACCAATAATGAAATTTAAAATCAACTACAGGAAATCCGCCTCTCCAAAGGGCTCCACGATTTCCATCGACAATTTCATCTCCGAGACTCAAACTGACACCAAAAAATCGTCCATATTGTAAAAATAGAGCGTCTTCTTCTTCGATTTCTGCCTCACTGAATTCACCATAACGAGTGAACGGTGTTTCTACAAAACTTTCTTCTTGTGATTGATTGATGCTATTGGAAGACTTTGATTCTTGTGATTGAGAAGAGGCCGCCTGTGCAAGATGAAAAGAAAAAAAAACGACCCACAAAAAATGATACACGCCCATAGAATTCCCCTCTTTCCTTCTGATCTTTTTTTCGTTATCTTTCAAGAAGAATTGATAGAACTGCTAGAAAATTATAAGGAAGTGCTATGTCTTTATCTACATTTGAGAATGCAAAAAATAAAAAATCAGTTACCTTTTATTTGGTTGATTTTTATCAAAAAAAGGTTTTTTGGCTTCTTGTTTTAGTTTTTTTTCTGATCCCGGGCCTCTTGGGATGGTATAACTCGCGTCGAGAGAGCCAGTCCAAGGCTGCTTATAATATGCTTTACCGGGCTACTGTACTTTTGGAGAAGGCAACTAAAAATGCTTCTTCTCAAGAGAAAAAACCTCCTCAATCCAAAGAAAAAAAAGCTTCTGGGCAAGAGAAGAAAGGCTCTGAACAAGAGAAGAAAGCTTCAGATAAAAAAGACATGGAGCAGCAATTTTCTGAAGCAATCGCCTTGTTCAAGAAGGTCTATGTCGAATTTAAAAAGACTAGGCCTGCGTTTGAAGCCTGTCTCCAGCTTGGAAAACTCTACTTAGATGATTTTAAGTTCGATCTTGCTAAAGAGTGGTATCAAAAAGCCTTGGAACTTGCTCCTAACAAAGTAGAAAAGACATGGGTTCTTTCTTCCCTGGCCTATGCTCAAGAAGGTTTGGGAAATTTTTCAGAAGCTGTGAAGCTCTTCAATCAGGGTTTAGATTTAGGGGTAGAAAATATTCGCGGAGAGCTTTTGGTGGGAATTTTTAGAAATTACCGACTTCTCAAGGATCAAAAACAGGCAAAAATCATTTATGACAAGATCGCGAACGAGCTTCGAGAAAGCGAGTACGCTAAAACGATTTTAAATTTTGAGGATGAATTTTGAGAATATTGGCCTTTTTGCTTTTTTTTGCAATCGGTTGCTCAACATCGATTTTAAATTCTCGCTTATTTGAAAAATCTCAGATTCTTCGTAGACTTTGGACTTTTCCTACGCATGGATCGTTTGAGATGGGGGATCATGGCACGGAATTTTCTAATGCGGTTTTAGCAGATAGGGTTTTGATTTTCGGAAGTCGAAGTTTAGGATTGACCGCTTTGTATCCGAAATATCGACAAAAAAAATGGGATTTATTCATAAAAAATGGTGTAGTAAGTGAGCTTGCTTTAGACCAAGAATCTGTTTACTTCGGGGGAAGTGATGGGTTTTTGTATTCTGTGAAATTAGAAACGGGTTCTGTTCATTGGAAATACAATCTTAAAAATCCCATCATTTCTCGTCCTACTT
>DAISZI010000162.1:0-4244 GCA_036824885.1 Oligoflexia bacterium | reverse complement strand
ATAATTAAACGATAAATTCAAGACTCTAAGGTCTTTCATTTCATCAAAAAACACTGCTTCTCTGTAGGACCAACTTTCACTAAGACCTATCTTATTATTGAAAAGATTAAGAACTCGAAGGCCGACCGAATTATTGATACGATTGAGATCACTGTCACGAAATCCAGTACCTGAAAGATTAAGATCTATAATCGAAGAGGTTGCGATAAAAGAAACGAAATCAATTAATGGATTGTTTGCAAAATTCATGACAGTAAGTTTGTTCATTCGCTTCAATTCAAAATAACTTCTATGCATATAGCTGATTTCGTTGTCTGCAAGATTGAGAGACATAAGTTCGGACATTTTCGCAATTTTAAGAGACCCAACATTTCCAATTCGATTGCAACTTAGATCCAAGATGAGAAGTCCTCGCATTTTAGCAATGTATGCAGCTCCATCCCCGTCTATCTGATTATTCGAGAGATTCAGACTAGTAATTCCCTTCATTTTAGAAATACTTAAAACTCCACAAAACCCGATCTGATTCCCAGAAAGATCTAAGCTTACTATTCCTTGAATCTTAGCAATGTCACTGAAAACAACAGAACCAAAACCGCTACAATGAGCACTTAATTTTTTTAAATTTTTAAAACGTAGAAAAAATTCGGATGCATCCAAAGATATACAACTGCCATCTTCGTCTCTCATGCCGTCAAGCAATAGTTCCTCTAATGACTCAGGAAGATTTGATAAAAACTTAGGATCAAATCTCATACTCGAAAGATCTAAAAAACGACCACAATCAATAGAAATCGAGCAAAACCTTTGCTGTTCAACGTAAATCTCATCATGATTCTTGATCATTGCACCAGCTGTAGAAAAGTAACCGAAAAAACCTGCTAACAAACAAGCTCTAAGCCCATGATTCATAAAAGCAATAAAATTATGAAAAAATTTTTTAATCAATCTTAAACTCCACATTTTTTACTAAAATATAAAAATATTTTGAAGCACTCAAAGGCAGAAAATAATCTCAAGTCCTAGAAGTTAGGATTCGAATTATCATAGATAATTAATAAAAAACAAGTAAAAACTCAATTTTCGTGATAACAGCATCTTGCAATGATTCCAGAAAAACTTAGCATCACAAAAAAAGCAAGCACTTAGGATCATGCCAGCAAAAACCTCCTATATTTAGTTGATTGTGAAAAGGAGGACAATTACTCGGGTAATTAGCCCCTAAGAAGTTCGACTTCCCAAGAAACCGAACTTACGTGTCACATATCCGGATCTCATTTGATCCATTTCCCTACAAAGCAGTGCTATCATTTGTCCAACGACCGAATCTTTTGATCTAAACTGATGAATAAATCAAGCCTTGAGATGGGACAAAGACTAACTTCTCCCGCTTCACTCCTTGATCGCTCTTTCCTAAACTTGCTCGTGAAACAACCATATGCGTTATCTAACGAGAGTCTTCCTTCTACCACAGATTACTGTTTGAGTTCCGCCCTCCTCATTCATACATTCCACCCTTCAACTCGAACCTTCTGTTCACTTTCCGGAAGTTTTGCCATCAGATACTCAGCATATCCCCATCCACTCCTGCTTTTACGACTACTACGGTTTCATCGGTCAGAATTGACATCCCAACAGCTATTGTTACGCATACCGGGTACACGATAAACTCACATGGTAGCGGAGTCCAAAAAATCAGCTTCTGTCTAAATTTTTAACATAAATTAAAGATATTCATAGCCCCGCAGTAACCAAGACCGACCATTCTCCAAAAGTTCCTGCATTTTCTTTTTAGTGATATTCTGATTTTTTTTAACCCTTGACTCACCTTGAGAATCCGTTAAGCATCTCATTTCTGATTCTGCTTGAATTCTTTGAACACCATCCGTACTAATTTGATTATAGCTGAAATCTATTTTCTCAATTCCTGCCATAGTAAGGATACTACTAACAGCACCGTCATCAATTCTATTTTCTGAAAGATCTAAATGGTTAAGTCCTTCCATCCTAGCAATACTTTCAACGCCTTCATTACCAATTTGATTATTCGAGAGATTTAAATGAGTAATGTCTTCCATAGCTGAAAGACTTTCAGCGCCGGCATTTCTGATTTTGTTATCTGAGAGATTTAAAATTTTTATTCCTCGCATTTGTGCAATTATTGAAGCTCCTTCATCATAAAGCTGATTACACGAAAGATTTAAATCTGTAATTCCTTGCATGAAAGCAATACTCAAAGCACCTTCAACACCCATTTCGATGTCTTCTAAATTTAATCTTAGAATTCCTTGCATTTTAGCAATACTTATAGCTCCTTCATCATAAATCTCATTATGCGAGAGATTCAAGTTTGTAATTCCTCGCATATTAGCAATGCTTTCAGCTCCATCAGGACCAAGAAGACTTAAACTTAAATTTAAGTCTATAATTCCTGACATCTCAGCAATATATTCAACTCCACTATCTTCGATAGGATTAGCAGAAATATCTAAAATTTTTACTCCTTGCATTTGAGAAATGTACCTAGCATCATCTGGATTTAATTTAGCACAAGACTGGTAAAAACTATGGATCCCCTCAATTTGAGCAATCATTCGAACATGAGACGACAAAGTGCTGTTAAGATCCAAAATTTCGAGCCCCTGGATACTTCCAATCACTTCAGCACTAACTTCACAGATTGTAAAATAATTAATTGCTAGTTTTTTTAAATTCTTAAGATTTTTAATAAAATCAATCACATCGACAACAGCTAAATCTTCAACATAAGAACTCCCGAGAGAAATAAGTGATAAATCTGTAAGAGTTTCCGGAAGGTAAGTAAACATAATGGGATTAATGACTGAATTTTTTATCACTAATTTTTTAAGGTTTTTATAAAAACTACGTGAAAAAAATCCTGAAAGTTTTTTATTGTCCAAATATTTACGATTCAAAGTTAAAACTTCGTTATTATTTGAAAAAAATAAAAGGGCGCCTTTAATAAATTTATCTGAATTTCTTCCTAGTAAAACTAAACGACCAACTTCAATCTGAGTCAAAAATTGAAATATTTCATAATAAAGACTCGCTTGAACTAAGGAATACAAGGGAACAGAAGCTTTAGAAACACTTGAATCAAAAATTGGATTATCTGCGAGATTTAATTTTTCAAGTCCCTTCATTTTAGAAAGACATTCAGCACCTTCATTACAGATTTGATTCTTTGATAGATCCAACGCTGTAAGTCCCTGCATTCGAGCAATATATCTCGCACCATAGTTACCTATTTGATTGTTCGAGAGATCTAGCTCCTTAAGTCGATGCATTTCAGCAAGTTTAAAAGCTCCAATATCATCAATGAAATTGAAACTCAGATCTAAGCTTGTCACTGAATTCATTTTAGAAATAAAACTAACTCCCTCATTAGAAAGTTTAGCTCTCGAAAGCTTAAGGGTCCTAACTCCCTGAATTTCAGAAAGATACTTAGCTCCTTCATAACCAATGGAGTTTCCAGAAATATCCAAACTCAGAAGTCCCTGCATCCCAGCAAGCTCACGAACATAAAAAGAATTTATAGCATTGTCTTGAATGCTTAATTTTTTCAAACCTTTAAGATTCAAAATAACACGTATGAAACGATCCAGAGGCATACTGCTACCGTCATAATTTTTAACGTAATTAGACAATAATCCTTCAATGTGCTCAGGAATAAAAGACAAAATCAGAGGATGAAACATAGCCCCAGAAAGATCCAACACCTTAACATTTCGATAACGACTGTCTCTTAAAACAAGCAAGTCTGAGTGATGGAGCAACTTTTTATTAGGACAAAGCACCTCAAGACCTACCTTATCCCTATAACACACAACCGCCAGGACTTCAGAGACATGATATAAAGCGCTAGCCATCAAAAAAAAACTAAACTTTTTAAGCACAAAAAATCCGAATACTCCAAAAAAATTTTTAATCAACATCAAAACATGGATTAAATTTATTCAAAAAAATAATTCAATATGTCAACTCAAAGAAAATTCTCTATTTCATAGCATTCATCAGGACTAACATCATATTATCAAAACTATCCAATACATTGTTTGCAAAACTCAGGACGGTAAGTTCGCTCATTCGCTTTACTTCAAAATAGCTTCTATAAGTGATTTCGTTGTCTGAAAAATTAAGAGACATAAGCTCGGACATTTCCGCAATCTTACGACCTCCATCATTGCCAATTCGGTTACAACTTAGATCCAATCCGACAAGTC
>DAISZI010000161.1:0-4254 GCA_036824885.1 Oligoflexia bacterium | reverse complement strand
GACCTTTTTATCTGGCACTAGGTGCTATATAAAACAAGCCCTTGTTTGTAAAGGCCGCTCTCATTTCTCTGGAACCGCTTCAAGCATAACCTCGGTACAGTAAACCAAAAAAACTTACAATTTAGGCGGTGCGAGCAGCGTGTGGTCATTACTATCAAGTAGTTCATCCATCTCTTGTTCTAGATGCAGCTTCATCGACTCAAGTAGTTTAATGTCAAGCCCATCAAGAGGCGATGGATTATTTCTTCTGCGCTTTTCTAGAATCTGTAGTATTAAAATATTTTTTTCTAAATTTAAGCTATTCTCACCTACTAGTTTCTTCTGATTCCATTCTCCCAACGCTTGTATCACTTCATCATGCTGTTTTGCTAATTGCCTCGCTCTTTGGCTGTATATATTCAAGGACTCTTTCGGCTCTTTTTTGGTCATTTTTTTTAACTTATTTGAGATCCTACTAAAAAAATTAATAGAACAAAAATTTTCAAAAAGAGACCGAAATCCATCAAACCGTCTTCTTCCAAACAAAGACTCAAAACAAGCATTTGCGGGATAAGGCTTGAGAAAAAAAATAAGCAGTACCACAAAAAAAGAAAATCTTGAAAATCTCTTCACAATCTTATGAAATGCAACTTTCATACTCAAAAAAACAATCATCCGAAAAAGACTCTTTTTCTATTAATTTTTCAATGTGTTGAAATTACAAGTAAATTTTTTTATAAAATCTAAAAATATTTAATGAAAAAATATCTAAGAAAAAATCAAGAAAATTCCAAGCAATAAATGATTATCAAAAAATAAATAAATATCTGTTTTTAAATCAATTTAAAAAGATTAAAACTAGCTCGTCACTCATAAATAAATTAAGACATATGTCGGAAAATACTCAATAAAAAATAACTCACATACAATCGCTAGGTTGAAATTTACCATTCCAACAAGGACAAACAACTTCAAAAAAGAGCTCTTTCCCGATCACGGTCCTCTCTACAACAAAACAATCAGCACAAAAACTCTGATCCAACAAGATCCTAAAAAACACCAAGATAAATCGATAAAGTGAAAGACAAAGACTTTCTCTCACTCTGTCTCCAGAGCTTCCAACTCACCCATCTCATTCCGCTTCCCTCAAGCCCTGCTCTTCTCAGCTCCCCCTCTTTCAAACGATCTGCTCAAAAATCTTTTCACTTGAAAAACAGCTGAAGTTTCAGAATTCCTAAAAAAATTCTCCTAAAACCAAAAAGAACTTTTTTAGATCCATTAATGAATACAAAAAATTAAATTAGTTAAATCGTAAATCTGGCTTCGCTAAAAAAAGACAAGACAAAAGACTAAGATTCGTTTAGGATACGAAGGATTCCGTTTCTCACTTAACCACAGGTCCTTGGAGGATCTTTGAAAAAATAGGTTCCAATGAAAGACCCTACCGAACTACTCAATGAAATCCAACCTCAATCGCCCTTTGTTAAGGCATCCGAGCACGATACCATGAGTCAGCTTTTAAATTTCCAGAAGAAAAACAACCCCAGTTCGGATGCCTTTGCTTTTTCCAATGCACTTCCAGGCATCTTTTCTTCTTTTGCTTCTTTGATACATGAGCTCATTGAAGAACTTCAAACCCATCTCTCCCACTTACTTGCTTTAAATCCAAGCCGCCGACAGGCCATTGTCCAGTACTTAGAAAAACTCAGCTCTTGTCCTTTACCTGAACCGACTTTATCTCCCTGGGAACAAAAAAATAAATTAAAACAATGGATTAATGATCCCAAAAACCAAGCCCAGAACCAAGCCATTCAAACCTACTTAGAAGAAATCGCCTCCATCGCCTTATCTCAGATGCTTGTACTGAAAAGCTGGTCAGATCGAGGCATTCGTCGTTGGGATAGTTCTGATTTAGGTCGATTAAACTGGGCATTGAGCACCGTTTTAAAACCTTACCTACCTACCGAGCGCGAAGGCTGGCAAATCACCAAACCCAATCTTTACTCTTGGTTCAACCCAAGCAAAGGCATGCAAAAAAAAATCGTCCAAGTTCTAGAAAGCTTCAGTCTTCTAGAAGAGGGACCTCAGTTTTTATTGCAATTGGTCTATTTTCTTAAAAAAGCACAACCTGAATCACCTGATCCCTGTGGGTATGATACTCGATTCTTTAAATCTCTTTGGAAACAAATGGAACTTTTTGGATTCGATCCTCATGCCCAAAAACCCTGGATTCAACAAAATAAGATTGTTTTTTCTCCGACACTTCGGGATACCTCTGTATCACAAGAAGCTCCTGATGCACTCAATTGGATAGGACTAGAGGCTTCTGCTTTTCAATTGATGCTTGGGGAACTCATGCAGGTCTGGCATGCTCCCTGCGCACCTCCTTACTGGGCAATCGGAACAGGGCTAGAAGTTCACACGAGGAATCAACTTCCATTAGAAAACCAAAAACCATCGACTCTGTCATACATCACTCAAATGCAAGCTTGTGATGCAACTTTTGTTTTTGAAGAACAGATCATTCGAACTCAAAGCAGGAATCTTTACGCTCAAAAATTTCGAGAGCTTTTAGATCTTCTGCCCTACTTTAAATCCCTTCGAACTGGAGGAACGAGTTTAGGAGCTTTACAGGCTTGCGTAGCTCTCAGCAAGCTTCGATCAGAAGGGGTTTTATTTTGGTTGCGAGAAGAAGCTCTGAGTGAAAAAGATGGTCCAGAAGTCCTTTCTTTTTTATTGCAACGAGCGAAATTGGTATGTGAGTGGGATTTTTCGAAAATGCACCATAGTCTTCCTTCCAGACTTCCTTTATACCCCCGTTACATGTACATTTTCGAAAGGCAAAATGACCCTCAGTTTCAAATCAAACATCGTCCTATCAAAAATACCATCCAGGGACAGCTCAGAAGTCATATTGAGCTTGAGTGGTTTTTAGAAGATGTTTTCTCTCTTTCTGAACCTCGAGGCCCCTGGAAGATTCTCTCACATACGAGCCCAAGCCCTCAAAAAGAGTGGATAGAAAAATGGCCCAACCCCACTTCCCAAGATTTAATAGAAAAACTTGAGAACTTAAGAGCACTTTCGGTACCACTGGCAAACCTTGCTACAGTGCGAGCCACCCCAGAATCAACGGAACCTCATGACAAGAAGTGGTCAGTACACGAATCTCTCTATGGATTCTGGATCAAGCCGGACTACCAAGGAACAAGAAAGCTCGTCGCTAAACCCCTACCACGCTTAGAGAAAGAATCAGAAGGCTCTGGTTTTATGATTTTACTCCCCCAGGAATCCTGGATGGCTCCCATGATGGCTTATATCACTTCCTCGTGGGTTCAAGAATGGCTAGACCATCATGCAGAAAGAAGAGGCGAACGATGGGTTTTAAGCCAACAAATCCTCAAATGGATCCCTATCACCAAGACTTTAGCAGAAGGACTCACTCGAGAACACCTTCCTCTCCCAGATCCTTGGAATTTGCTCCTTGAGAAGTTTTCGGCAAATCTCAACCCGATAGAAGAAGCTTTGAAAAAGCTACCACCCAGTGATAGCTATTACTTTCAAATTCACACCCAGCTCTTCGTGAAAACAGCCAAATCCATTTATGAGCAAGAAATGGAACTCAAGCGCCTTTTAACCTGGATAAAACCAGACGAAAAGATTGCTTGGAAAGCACTTTTTCATCTCATTCCTAAAGAAGACTGTGTCTCCATTCCTTTACATCCTAAAATCAAGCTTTCAGGAAGCCTACCCCCTCATCTACCTATCGGAAACATCCAACGTACAGAGAACCCCCTTTCTATTCTCTTAGCAACAGAAAGCGGTTTTCATTTACGCATTCATTCAGAAAATCCCATACTCATTCCCATGATCTGGGAACAATTAGAAGGCATTGTCCACCCTACCTGGAATGAATTAGTACAGTACGTAAAATTACCTCGTCAAATTCAAGTCGCAGAAGCTACGGCTTCAGAAATTTTGGCATCCTACCAAAATCACCAAAAGGAACTAGGAAAGCTCAAAGAACTTCTCAAACTTTGTCAACTTTTCTAAAAAAAAACATTCTTTTCAAAAATCAAGTTAGCATAGGGTGTGTGAGCGGACCTTGGCATCTACAAAACATGAATGCAGAAGAAGAACACTGGTGGAAAAACCTGCAGGCATTGCACCAGGTCAACGTAGCTTGGAATTTTGATCGATCACAAACACTCTTCCAAGCACTCAAATTAGAAAACCTACTCATGCACCGCTCTTTAAATACCAGATTAAACCAACTAG
>DAISZI010000160.1:0-4270 GCA_036824885.1 Oligoflexia bacterium | reverse complement strand
AATCTTTCCAGAAGGAGGCACCACCGAATTATAAGCACGTGCCAACCGAGTGATATTATCTAACAAAATGACCACATCGTACTTGTTTTCTACGAGACGCTTCGCTTTCTCAATGACCATCTCAGCTACCTGAACATGGCGAGAAGCCTGCTCGTCAAAGGTAGAACTTACAACCTCCCCCTTGACTGAACGCTGCATGTCCGTCACTTCTTCAGGACGCTCATCAATCAAAAGCACAATCAACCGAATTTCAGGGTGATTGGTTGTAATAGCATTGGCAATATCCTGCATCAAAACCGTTTTACCCGTTCGAGGAGGAGCTACAATCAGGCATCTCTGTCCTTTTCCCAGTGGAACCATCATATCAATAATACGGGTGCTATAGATATTAGGTTGATACTCTAAATTAATACGCTTATTCGGATACAAAGGTGTCAAATTATCAAACAAGACCTTCTCAGTATTCATTTCTGGCGTTTGAAAATTCACCTGCTCTACCTTTAAAAGAGCGAAATAACGTTCTCCCTCTTTCGGAGCCCTCACAGAACCACTCACCGTATCGCCTGTTCTTAAACCAAAACGACGAATCTGAGATGGAGAGACATAAACGTCATCGGGACCGGGCAGATAATTGTAATCAGGGGCCCTTAAAAACCCAAACCCATCCGGCAAACACTCTAAAACACCATCTGCATAGATATGTTCATCTTTTTCTGCTTTTTTTTGCAAAACAGCAAAAATGAGATCCTGCTTACGCATACCACCGGCATTTTCAATGCCAAGCTCCTTACTCATTTCGACTAAATCACCAATTTTTTTTTCTTTTAACGCCTTTAAATGCATGCAACTTCTCACCTTTTTAATTAGATAAACGAAACGCCTATGCCGGAAATAAAACCTGCATTACCGTCTTTTGGCTCTACCACGATTGTCATCATAGAATAACTAGAAGCGCCCCCTGGGCATTGAAACTAAAACAAGAAGACGTATCAGTCTCGCTTGGGTTCCGACTAACAAACTATTCATCACATGTAAACACAAAAAAAAACTGAAAAAAACGATAGATCCATTTCATTGGTTTTTTTGTCCTTTTTTTTGTTACAATCACGGCATGGACAGATACTCATCCAACCATTCTGATTGGCACTTCAACAAAGGATTCATTTTCTTGACACTCGCTATGGGCTGCCTGCCTCCTCTCGCTCTGAGCTTTTTCTCTTATTTTCCAAAAAATCCGGATGCAAAAGATAGCGTGATTCTCCAAGTGCGCAAAGGACAAACAGGTCGAGAGGTCTCACATATCCTAAAAGTGCATGGACTGATCCATGACGAAAAGATTTTTTTCTGGCTAGGAAAACTTTACGGGCAATGGAAAAAATTGAAAGTAGGGGAATACAGGTTTGCTTCTTCTATGTCCGCAATGCAACTTTTTTCAACACTGAGCTCAGGCATCAGTGTAGCTTACCCTATCACCCTACGAGAGGGTGAAAATATCTACGAAATTGCTCAAACACTTCAATCGCATCAGCTAGCAGAAGCCTCAAGTTTTTTAAAGCTTTGTCAAGATCCTGAATTTATCCGCTCCTTCCATCAATTCCCGGCTCCCCCTCCGAGCCTAGAAGGATACCTGGCACCTGACACGTACTTACTGAACAAAAACATGACCCCTCAAGAAATCATCAAACTCATGGTCAAGCACTTTTTTGAAAATTGGAAACCTGATTACAATGCACGTTTAAGAGCACTATCTATGACTCAGCACATGTTAATCACCTTAGCCTCCATCATCGAAAAAGAAACGGGAGCTCCCGAAGAAAGAGCCTTAATTAGTTCTGTATTTCACAATCGCCTCAAGAAAAAAATGCGACTTCAAAGCGATCCGACCACCATTTACGGAATTTGGCAACAGTATCAGGGAAAGATTCACAAAAAAGATCTTTTAGCAAAAAATGACTACAACACTTATATGATAGATGCGCTTCCCATCGGACCGATTTCTAACCCGGGCACACAAGCAATCCAAGCAGCTTTGAATCCCTCAGCAAGCCCTTACTTGTACTTTGTCTCTCACAACGATGGAACGCATCAATTCTCGAAAACATTTGAAGAACACCATCGAGCGGTTCAAAAATTTCAATTAGATCCCCAAGCACGCATCGGAAAAAGCTGGAGAAATCGCATGCCTGCCGCTCTAGAAACCAGGAGTCACTAAATGCTCAGTTTAGACCACCTCAAAAAATTCTCATTGACAACCTGGGTCAGCACATGGACCCTTCCCCTGTTCGTGCTCATTTTTAGTATTTTTATGGCGCTTGCAATAAGAAATTTTCTCAAAAAACTAAAAAACAAAAAATGGATTTTTTTCTCTCAATTTGGCCCCTCTTTTTCCGGTCTTTGCTATCTTTTAGGACTGAGGATTTTTTTGAATCTTGCTCCCCTTGATCCCAAAACTATCCGTTGGGCTGACAATGGCATTTATATTTTTACGACAGTCATGATTCTCAGGATCATCCAACTTGCTACCTTGACCACTATTGAATGGAGTGCTTCTCAGAGCAAAACAGCTGAGACATTGCACCATGGTTTCATCCCTTTACTAAGAAATATCATTACGTTACTCGCTTTTTTCGCAGGAAGCATTTTGATCCTAGAGCATTTCCATTATGACGTCATGTCGTTAGTCACTGCACTGGGAGTGAGCTCTCTTGCCGTGGGTATTGCCGCTAAAGATACCCTTTCTAATATGATTTCAGGATTCATCCTGATTATCGATCGCAATTTAAAACCAGGAGATCGCATCCAATTAGGAAAAGTCGTGGGAGATGTAGAACTCATTGGATTGAGAAGTACCCAAATTCGGATGTTCGATGGCAACTTCTTGATTGTCCCGAATTCTGACTTAGTCAATACCAAAATTGTCAACCTTTCACTTCCTAATAAAGAAATGATGTGCAATATTTTTATTCGCATACGCCTTTTAGAACCTTTTGCAACAGTCAAAGACGCCTGCCTTTCTATTCTACAACAGTCAAAAAAAATCACACGACCTTCTGCAAGTGGGGTTTATTTAGTGAGCATTGCAGAAGGTTCTCAACTCATTCGCATTGGATTTTGGATCGGTCATTACCGCGACTCCGCTTCCATTACTTCAGAAATCAATGAACGGTTGTTGAGCACCTTTCAGAAACAAGACATCCTCATTTCTACTCAAACACTGAACTCACTGATCCTCCCAGAAGGAAAAACATTATTTGACATCTGAGAGGGAATTCTGTAGTCATAATGGCACAGAGATGCCATCTTACCATGTGCTTGCCAGAAAATGGCGGCCCTCTCAGTTGTCAGACGTGCTAGGTCAAGATGCCCTGGTCAAAACACTCAATCGAGCTATTTTACAGGAGCGACTTCACCACGCTTACCTCTTTGCGGGACCCCGAGGCACCGGCAAGACCTCGATTGCTCGAATTTTCTCAAAACTCCTTTGCTGCCCTCATCGAGTAGAACATGAGTGGCTGCAATCCTGCGACACCTGCTCCACCTGCCGGGGCATTAGTTTGAGTCAAAATGTAGATGTCCTTGAAATCGACGGAGCTTCCCATAATGGCGTGGAATCGATACGCCAGATACGAGAAAGCCTTCCTTACCTTCCTATGCAAGGTAAGTACAAAATTTACATCATTGATGAAGTGCACATGCTGAGCACAGCAGCGTTTAATGCTCTTTTAAAAACACTCGAAGAACCTCCCGAGCACGTACTTTTTATGCTGGCAACCACAGAGCCTCATAAAATCCCTGACACCATTTTATCCCGTTGTCAACGTTTTGAATTTCGACGCATCAGCACGACTCAAATTCAAACGCGTTTGGTGAAAATTATAGAAGCAGAAGGCATTGCAGCAGAAACTTCAGCTCTTCGGCTCTTAGCACAAGCAGCTGACGGAAGCATGAGAGACGCTCTTTCTTTATTGGATCAGGTCATTGCTTTTTCGGGAGAAAGGATCACTTCAGCAAGTGTTCGAACAAGTATCGGACTTTTGGAAGAAGAGATTTTAGTAGGCATCATGCAAGGCATTTTTGAAAAAAAACCCCTCGATGCCTTAAGCAAGCTCCAAGAAGCCTATGACAAGGGACATGATCTGCAGGTACTAGCAACCCATCTTTTACGGCTCTTACACACGATCATGCTTGCGAAAGTGGGAGCTTCTGACCATGAGGCTCCTTTATGGGAAGAAGCCTGCAAACTTGCTCCATTACTGAGTTTGGAAAAAAT
>DAISZI010000159.1:0-4273 GCA_036824885.1 Oligoflexia bacterium | reverse complement strand
GGAGCTACTGGCACAGCAGCAGGATGGTTGTCTAAGTAGAGATCTTCATTCGGCGCATCATCATCAATATTGATAGTGCTTTTAGGGTGGTTTTTTGTGAGCTCCTCGAGGTCCGGAAGAGATTGGATGATGTGGTCTCTTTGAGAACGAAGAAGATCATCGCCGCCTATTTCTTTCTCGATGAAATCATCCCGCTCCCTGAGTTTTTTGTCTAAAACAGATCGAATTTTTTCATATTGTCTGATGATGTAGGGAGTCATGAAAATCAAAAGATTGCTCTTGGTAACAGCAACGGTTTTGCTTCGAAAAAGCCAGCCTAAAAGAGGAATGTCTCCTAAAAGAGGAATCTTGGTAATCGTTTCATCATTTTGGTCTCGAATCAGTCCCCCTAAAACCACGGTATCCGCATCTCCTACGACTACCGTGGTTTTTGCCGTTCGATCCAAAGTGGCATACGCTGCATCTTGGACTAATTTGGGCAGAGCTCTATTTTGAATAGTGCCCATCTTGGTAGTCACGTCCATTTTGACAAAATTGGTGATTTTATTGATCTGAGGTTTGATCGTGATGGAAAGTGCCACGGATTCTTTTTGAATAGAAGTTGCGATGGTTCCTTGAACAGCGTTGGAGCTTTGATAAGGAATTTTTTCAGCGGATTCAAAATGGGCTTCTGCGTTGTCTAAAGCAATCACTTGAGGTGTTGCTAAAACATTGACATTTGAATTTGTCTGAATCGCTTTGAGTAAGCCTTGAACGCCTGCCACGGTGATGGTCTGTCCTGCAATGGTCATGGTGGTTGATTTTCCGATAGGTAAACCGATTAAAGCCCCATTGTCTAAATTTTGGGGATTTGTGGTCGCTGTCATGAAATTGAGGATATCGGATTTGTTGGTGACACTTCCTGAGAGAGAAGGAAATGCCAATAGGTTGGCCGAATAATTAAAATTTCGGCCCAAATTCACTTCTAAAATGGCAACTTCTACGTACACTTGTTCTCTTGGAATATCTAATCGATTGATGACTCGTTGTACGGTGATGAAGTCAGAATGAGAGGCGGTGATCACTAAGGCGTTCGTTGCTTTATCCGGAGCTATTTTGATGGATCCTTCAAATAACGTTCCGGCAATAGGGTTACTTCCACCTCCTCCTGGTCCGGAGGGGGGTCTTCCTCCTGCTTGCGATTGAGAAAATGTATTTAAAGTGTTGGCAATTTGTTCTGCGTCTGCGAATTGTAAATAAACTACATGGACCTTTCCCCCGGCAGACGAAGGGGTTGTTTGATCCAGTTTTGCGACTAATTGCCGAATTTGTTCCGTACCTTTAGCATTGGCATGCACGATGAGGGTGTTGGTGCGGTCATCAGCAATGATGGTATTGATGATCCCCCCTTCTTTGGTCCTTCTGGTGCTCAGGCGTCCTCCTAAACCCAGGCGTCCCACCGCTCCGCCCCCTGCGTTACTTGAGTACGCGCCAGGAATGAGTGTATCAATCATTTTGGAGATTTCAGCTGCAGATGCGTACTTCACAGGAATCAGCTCAATGCCCGCTTCATACCCTTCGACATCCAGAAGTTCCACCATCTGGGCAAGTTTAACGATGTTCGCTCCGGTATCCGTCACAATCATGGTATTGGTTTGATCGTACGTGGCAATACGTGAACTCGCAGGGACAAAAGCTCGCAAAGTCCGTGCTAACTCTTCTGCACTGATATACTTAAGTTGGAATATTCGGGTAATCAAAGCATCCGTATTTGGGGATATTCCGCTATAGGTTCTCAATTGTTTTTCGCGGGCATCTCTTTGCTTTGCAATCCTTAGGTATTTTCCAGAAGGAATAATGGCAAATCCATTGACATCTAAAGCCGTTAAAAACGCCTTCCAGGCTTCCCCGACGGTGATGGAGGAATTGGAAATGATCGTGATTTTTCCCTTAATTTCTTTATCTAAAATGAAATTCTTCCCGGTCAATCGGCCTAATGCTTTGGCGATATCTGTAATTTCAGCTTCTGGAAAATTAAAGTCTGTGATCACTTCTTTACTTCCTTCAGCGGTCTCATCATCCACTTGTAAGAAGTTGGATTCGTTTTTCGTCAAGATTTGATGGGAGGTCGGAGTGCCGAGGACTACCCCACGAGGGGTCACTGTGGGCCGCAGGCCTTGACTCGTAGGAAGACCACCTGCAGAACGAGGCGTGGGTTTTGGGGTACTTGAAATTTTGCGAGGTTCTTCTTCCAGAAAATCTTCATCATCTTCATCGTTGTCGTCAAAGAAGTTATCGTTTTGCACCTTTTTCGTTTTTTCAGAGTCTGCAAAAGGATTTTTGAAGGCTTCTGAGCTTTGAGCGTGACAGTTGCAGGACCAAATAGCAGTAACGAAATATAAAATAAAGTTAATGAATTTCATAAGTGTAAGTTGATTGTTTCCCATTTTTTTTTACCTGCAGTTCTAGATGATTGGCTGTTTTTAGCTCGGAAAGCATCTCGAAAGCTTTTCCTGGATCATTGATAGGCTGACCATTCAGGCCGCTGATGATATCTCCATCTTTTAGTCCCAGTCTATCGTAAATGCTGCCAGGTACAATCTGAGAGAGGACATACCCAGATGGAACCCCACTCTCAGAATAAGGAATAGCACGTGCCTGTGTCAAAATATTATTGAAATCGGCCAAAGCACGATCTACTTCGGAGCGTGACACATTGAATTGATTTTGTGCGACCTTTTCGATTCCCCCGGACGGGGCTCCCATTTTGATGCTGGGGCTGTTTGCGTCTTCAGTGATTTCTACAAATTCTTTTCGTCCAGTGGCAAGATTGAGAAAGGTCATGCGCTTGGCTTCTACTTGGAGAACTTTAAGCTTATTGACAAGCTGGTCATCTTCCTGAAGAGCATAAACCATGTTAATAGATCGATCTTCCAGGGTGGCGACTGATCGGCGTGAATCACTTAAAACCAAGGTTCCCACCAAGGAGATGGGCAGTCGGGTCCGTGTTGCAGATTCATTGCCTGGTGTCTCTTCTCCTGGAATAAGGCCACGGCTGTTGAAAAGATTTCTTGTGACAATAGAGGAAAAATCTTCGGCAGTTTTTGGTCGATTCAGGTTTTCTCGGAATCGCCCGGAAGCAGAGGGTGGAGGAGGGATCTGTTTAGAAATGAGCATAGCGGTGACATCCGAGAAAAAATACGTCGATAAAATAATCGTAAGCAGTTTGCCGTAGTGCGAGGCTCCTGTTCTTTGAAGGGTCTGAGATAGAGTATTGATGGCGTTTTGAGGCTCCCATTCTTCCATGAATTTGCAAATTTTTTGATGCCAAAGCGTGAAAGCCGTTCGTGTCTGTAGCCTGAGTCGCTGAAGTCTTCCGATGCTCGGAGCTTGTCCTGAGTCCTCGGATGTTGCCTGTTTTTTTTTAAAAAAATCAGGTAGTTGAAAATGCTTTTTTATAGATTTTAGCATATTTTGAAGGCCTATCCTACGCTCATACCAGATTCTTGATCGGTCGTGTAGCATTTTTGGATGTACCGGTGCAGCAAGAGGTTTTGTTCTATCTTTTTCATTTTACATGAGACTTGACATGATTTGCCGGATAGGATAACTCCACGGGAGTGTTGAGGGGGTAGCGCACGATATCAGTTTCTTCCATTGATATATTCAGTAAAATTCCTATAATTTTCTGATGGATTCTCGTCTAGTCGGTGTCGAGAATTCCATGAGTTCTTTGCAGCAGTATACACTGTTTTTGAGGGAGAGAACGTAGAAATTTTTGAATTCAGAAAGTGACCGAGGGGAGAGTCCAATGAATGCATTGAGTGTACAGGAAAGTTTTATGAAGTCTCTTTTTTTTGGAGAGATTCAGGAAAATCTTGTTTTTCCCTTTCCTCAGTTAGATCCTGGGGTTTCTGAAACCCTGCGTATGACTTTAGATTCCATCGAGAAGTTTGCTCAAACGCAGGTGCATTCTAGTGAGTGGGACCGGCAGGGCAAGATGCCTTCGGAGATCCTTCAGAAGCTTGCCGAGTTAGGGTTGATGGGTATTGCCGTTCCTGAGCAATGGGGTGGACTTGATCTGCCTCAGATGGGGTATGTGCGTATTATGCAGCAGATGGCTGGAATCGATGCTTCTTTAGCGACCACCTTAGGGGCTCATCAGAGCATTGGTTACAAAGCATTGTTGCTTTTTGGAACAGATGAACAAAAAAAACGCTACTTACCTCGTTTAGCTTCAGGAGAACTGATTGCTTGCTACTGCCTGACTGAGCCAGGTAGTGGATCGGATGCC
>DAISZI010000158.1:0-4280 GCA_036824885.1 Oligoflexia bacterium | reverse complement strand
TCTGGCCTTGCGATGCGTATGAATGCGGGGCTTTACCGGTTTTTGCCTTTTGATACTAGGTCGGGTGATTTAGAAAATTCCTACCCGGTTGCTAGCGAGCTTGTGTTTCAACGTAGGAGGTATGCTCAAACCGAAGAAACTCCCGCTTATTATATTTCTCATAGCTCTGCATTTGCTTTTCATCACATGCTTATGCAGCCAGAGCTTGTTGTTCATACATCAACCCCTTTTTTAATCCGCTCACGCAGAATTTTTGGTACCGAATTTTTTTTTCACCGCTGCAAGCTTGATGAAATTTTTGGACTCACTGAGGTTTGTTTGAATCAGACAGAGCAAGTCAAAGTGAGTGATCTCGAACGTACCCTTTTGGATGGATTACGTCATCCCAGGTACTGTGGAGGATTTTCTGAGGTGGCCAAAGCTATAGCGATCAAGCGTGGGCAGATCCATCCTGAGCGTCTTTTAGACTATGCTACACGTCTGGGTGTTGGAGCTGTCAGCAAAAGGTTGGGTTTTCTGATGGATCTTTATGACGTGGGAAATCCAAGCCATCGAGCAGATTTTAGTAAACGGATCAGCTTGTCTTATGAATTATTGGATCCAGAGCTTCCGGAAGAAGGTAAGTGCATTGCCAAATGGAGGCTTAAGCTCAATTTTTCTCCACAGCAGCTGCAAGCCTTTCATCCTCGCTAAAAAATCCATCTATCAACCGCAAGGCTTATCTAGGGGAGATTTTCCGTGGTAATCCTGGAAGGCTTTCGGTAGTGTTTTGAGATGGATGAGTCTTTTTTAGATGTTGGTTTTCTTTTTTCTTGGGCTTCTGATCCTTTTTTTTGGGTGGGGTGGGATGAATCTTTCGAAGAAAAGCTGCCTCGTTTGTACTGTCCTGACTTTTTTCTATCAGGCAATTTGTGGAAGCAGTTTCGTGTAGTTAAAAAAATACCTAAAAATGAGGTTGGCAGCTGGATTGAGGCTTTACAGGTGCATGCAGCTGTCCCTATTTGGGAGGGAAAAGGGCCTTCGTGGGAGCGCTTTCAAGAAAATTTTTTTGATTTAAAGAGGCGGTTTCAGGGGGGGCTTCAAAAAGGTGTTTTGATTGAGTGTCAGGAGTCGTTGTTACAAGTTCAAAAATCCTATAAGGCATTTTGGATTCTGTGTCTCTTAAAACGATGTCTGGGATTGCACTGTTACGGTACTTGGAACTTAAAAGAGGGTATTTTAGGTGCAAGTCCTGAGAGTTTATTTCAAATGCGTTCTGGAGTACTCAGTACCGTTGCTTTAGCGGGAACGAAACCTCAGGGGATGAGTGATGCTGATTTTTTGAAGGCTCCTAAAGAAAGACGGGAGCACCATTTAGTCGTTGAGGGTATCATCTCATCGTTGAAAGATTGCGGTAAACCCAAGATTGGGCCAACTGAGGTTCTGCCCTTAGCGAGTTTATCCCATTTACGCACTGGTATTGAGGTTGAGTTAGAAAAAGAGGCGGATTTTTGTGATCTGGTGCAGCGGTTGCATCCGACTCCCGCCTTGGGAGCCTTTCCTCAGCAAGAGGGGAGATCTTTTTTACTTGAGCAAGAGAAGAAAGTTCCTCGTGCTCGTTTCGGAGCGCCTTTTGGACTTTTGCAGGAAGGGGAATCACAGTGTGTGGTGGCCATCCGTAATTTGCAATGGACGCAGAAGGGCGTCTTTTTGATGGCAGGATGTGGGATTACCGAGGAGAGTCGTTTGGAGTCTGAATGGGAAGAAGTGCTTGTCAAGATGGCTTCTGTCAGAGCATACTTCCAGAACGCATGGGAGATTTAGAGCTTGTCAAGAATGTGCTTGAGCGATTGTACGATGGGGGTGTGCGTGAGCTTTGTGTGTGTCCTGGTAAGAGAAATGCTCTTTTTATTCAGCTTCTGAAGCAGTATTCATTCGATGTTTTTTATTTTTTTGAAGAGCGTTCCGCCAGTTTCTTTGCTTTGGGAAAAATTCGCACGAATCATAGACCGGTTGCGGTACTTACGACTTCTGGAACAGCTGTTTCTGAGCTTGTATCTGCTACCTTGGAAGCTTATTACACTGGTCTTGCCTTGATTTCAGTGACGGCAGATCGACCTAAGCGATTTCGAGGAACGGGGGCTCCTCAGTCCATTGAGCAAGTGGGGATTTTTGGAAAGTATGCTCCTTGCTGGGATCTTGACAAGGCAACTATACCGTCTTTTGATTTTAAAATCGATGGACCTTGCCATATCAATGTCTGTTTAGAAGAGCCTCAGGGTTGCTCTATTGTTTCTCAGGCCCCTGTTGGATCGATAGACAGGATGCGATTTCCCCTAGTGGTAGTAGGGGCTTTGCATCTGCAAGAACGCGAGAGGGTAGCAGCCATTTTACGCAAGTGGGAAGCTCCTGTTTATCTTGAGTCGTTATCGGGCTTGAGAGAGGATCCCAGACTTCAGCCTTACCGTATCTTCGTTGCAGACAGAATGCTCAGGCGAGCTCAAAAAGCAGGTTATAGCGTGGATGGTGTGATTCGTATCGGAGGTATTCCTACATTGAGATTTTGGAGGGATCTTGAGTCTTTGGATTTACCGGTGATTTCTTTTAGTCATAGTGGTTTTTCAGGGTTAGCGAGGCAGTCTTTAGTTCAAAAAATAGAAGATTTGAATGAAGCTAAATTTGAGTCTGCGCATGATTTTTTAGCGCTTGAGAGGTCTTGGAAGGATGAGTTTGATGCGCTTTTTCGTCAAGAACCTTCTTCTGAGCCTGGGATGCTTGCTGCTTTATCTCAAAGGATGGGCAGGGGATCTCAGGTTTATTTGGGCAATAGCCTTCCCATTCGGGAATGGGATTTAGGGGCAACTTCAGATTTTCGAGATTATGAGGTCTGGGGCTCACGTGGGGTTAATGGTATTGACGGTCAGGTTTCTACTTTTTTGGGTTTTGCTAAAGAAAATCGAGAAAACTGGGCAGTATTAGGAGATTTAACTTCCTTGTATGATCTTGCGGGGCCTTTTATTGTCTCTCCCTTGGTCAAACAAGCGAGAGCTCTGGATGCCTCTTTAGTCATTGTCAACAATGGAGGCGGTAAGATTTTTTCTCAAGTGTTTGCAGAATCTGAGTTTCAAAATATCCATCAGGTGCATTTTGAGGGATGGGCTAATCTTTGGGGTTTATCTTATGAATGTTGGAGGCAGATTCCCGAAAAGCTCAAGTGGACAGGTGCTCGTATTGTGGAGTTACTCCCTGACGAGCAGGCCACAGAGCGCTTTTGGAAGTCCTTTCAATTTCTTTTGAATGAAAAAGAGGCATTATGTGGTCAGAAGTAGCAGAATTTAAAAATTTAGAAGATGTCCAGGTATTGCGTACTGAAGACGGTATCGCTAAGATTGTGATCAATCGTCCCCAGGTGCATAATGCTTTTCGACCTAAGACGGTAGAAGAGCTGATACAGGCATTTGACTATTGCCGAGATGAATCTTCTTTAGGAGTCATTATTCTAACGGGATCAGGTTCTCAGGCATTTTGTTCTGGAGGGGATCAAAAAGTACGAGGATCAGGAGGGTATTTAGGCGAGGATGGGATTCCTAGGTTAAATGTTTTAGATTTGCAAAAATGCATTCGTTCTTTGCCTAAGCCTGTGGTGGCTATGGTTGCAGGTTATGCTATCGGTGGGGGGCATGTGCTTCATGTGGTTTGTGATTTAACTATTGCTGCGGATAATGCTCGGTTTGGGCAAACAGGTCCTCGGGTTGGGTCTTTTGATGGGGGTCTTGGAAGTAGTTACTTAGCAAGAATTGTAGGTCAGAAAAAAGCCAGAGAAATTTGGTTCTTGTGTCGGCAATACAGTGCTCAGGAAGCTTTAGCCATGGGATTAGTCAATCATGTAGTGCCTTTGGAAGCCTTAGAATCTGAGACTTTAAAATGGTGTCGGCAGATGCTTGAGCATTCTCCTTTAGCCCTTCGTTGTTTGAAAAGTGCCTTAAATGCAGATTGTGATGGTCAATTAGGTCTTTTGGATTTAGCGGGTAATGCTACACTTTTGTATTATCTTTCAGAAGAAGCGCAAGAAGGTAAGCGTGCTTTTTTAGAAAAGCGTCCGCCTGATTTTCAACCGTTCAAACGGTTACCTTAATGATTGGTTCTTGGTTTTTGGCAGCACGACCGCGTACGCTCACGGCATCTTTAGTTCCTGTGGTGGTGGGGACTTCTTTAGCTCACGCAAAAAATCACGTAGTTCGGTTAGATTTAAGTTTTTTTGCGTTCATACGGATCTTTCTGATATGGATCTGTGTGTACTT
>DAISZI010000387.1:0-1097 GCA_036824885.1 Oligoflexia bacterium | reverse complement strand
AAACTCAGTGCAGCAAGTCATGATGTTTTGCGCGCAGCCACTCTCTCCACTGCTCGTGGTAGTCTCGTTTGCCAATCCAGTGTCATGCAAAAGAAGTAAACTCCTCTGTGCAAAGAAGAGCTCATGATAGAATCGTATAGTACCAGCCCCCCACGAAGTCTGTTGAGTGAGGACTCACGAACTGAATCCAGAAAAATTACCAAGGGCTCTTCCATTTCAATCTGTCCTTAATACTTCTTTTCAACACAGGCTGGCGCGCAATCTTCAGCTTCTTCTCTTCAACAATGGCATTGAATAGTTTCGAAGCCGAATCGTTCAGAACAGGGAGAACCAAGAATGGCAGCTTTGCAGGATCGATGTCAATCCGTAGCGATGACTCAAAAAGGTCAAATTTGTTGTTCGTAAGATCGTCTGCAGGTTGATTGTCCAATCGTGGTACCCAACGCAAAGATAGTGAGGCGTTTCTCGTACGAAGCTGTTCCGATAGCTCCATCAAAAGGATCGTCAAGGGGAACTTCGTTGAAATGAGTTTCTGCACCGAGAAAGTATTTGACTGATTATCCGTACCACCAGTAAAGATTCCCTCGAGCGTCCCGGTAGAGCCAAACAACATTATGCAGACCACAGTGGCTAGCATCTCTAGAGATGCAATAATTCTTTTAGGATCCTTTTTGACAAACAACCAGGGGAAAACACTCTTGTCCACTTCAAACGCAAACCAACGAGCATTCTTAGGGTCTTGTCCTCCTTTGAATTCCCATCCACCAATCCAGGCCCCCTTATCGGTAGCCTTCGCATCGGACCTGAAAAGCTCGATCTTTGTGCCCAGGGAGGGGTGCTGGGCAATCATGCAAGAATCCATAAGGCGACCTTTTTCTTCCCCCAGCCGTTTGGATAACCAGAAAAGAATCATGCGTACCGCCCAAGGGATTCTGAAAACAGCGTCCGAGAAACCAATGGAACTGCTCCAAGCGTACAAGATACCAAGGAACGGCTTTTCATGAATCAAAGCCATCGTCGAGAAATTTAGCCTGCCGAGTGCCGAAGAAAAATCCGCTCCGCTGATTAGGCCATTTTTAAGTGTTTGGGTGATCCAG
>DAISZI010000386.1:0-1097 GCA_036824885.1 Oligoflexia bacterium | reverse complement strand
AATTGGCAGAGTGGGGGGTATAGCATATTTTATGCGTTGTATCTATCATTTACAGATACTATCTAACTCTACTACTTTTAAGGTTCAGGAGTAAAATCACGGTTTCTGATTTTTATGGTGATATTGAGTATCCTTGGCAGAGCTATTTTTTGGCTCGTCTTTTGTCGCCTGGGAAGAATCATTGGCTAGGTTTTAGTTGAGATCCTTGGATGCAGTTTTTTTGATTTAAAAAGTCACGAATTTCATTATGTGGTTTCCAACGGTCTTTACTCCATATCGGCGCAATACATTCCTCATGGTGGGTGGCAGTTGCGCAAAGTCTTTCTAAGTAAATAGAGGGATGCAGGTGTTCAATACATTGAAAAACCTCCGTGGCGTAGGCCTCTAAGGAGAGTAGGGCAAAGGGCTCTTGTTCCAAACGTCGTGCAAGCTCTGTATGCTTTAAAATCATCAACTGATGAAGTTTTACTCCTGAGACTTGGTACTCATTGAGCACATGGGCAGCTTTTTGAGCAACCTCAGGAGAATCGGTAGGAGAACCGAAGATCAGATGAGCGCAAATATGGACTCGGGGTGCTTTTTGCTTAAGTCGCTTTAAAGCGTCTAAAGAGCAGGCTTGAGAGTGACCTCGTTTCAACCAAACCAAGGTCGGATCCTCAAAAGACTGAATACCTAACTCTAAAGAAATATAGGTTTTTTGAGAAAGTTCATTCAAAAGATCGAGGATTTCATCAGGTAAGCAATCAGGACGTGTTCCAATGCATAGCCCTTGGATGCCAGGCTCTTGTAAGGCTTCTTCGTAAAGGCACTGAAGTTCTTCGAGTTTCCCATAGGTATTGGTATAACTTTGAAAATACGCTAAGAATCCTTTTGCTTGAAAACGTTTTTGAATGGCAGGTATTTTTTTACGAAGCTGCTCACGCACTCCTTTGCCACGGTCCTGTTTTCCAAAAAAAGAACTGGATCCTCGAACATCACAAAAAGCACAGCCGTCTTTTCCGAGAAGCCCATCTCTCGTTGGACAGGTGAAGCCACTTGCCACGATCACTTTGTACGTTTTTTGTCCAAAATATTGCTTTAAATGCTCTGCGTAAGAG
>DAISZI010000385.1:0-1107 GCA_036824885.1 Oligoflexia bacterium | reverse complement strand
GAAGGGAGTGTCCCCAATCTGAAACAGCATTTAGATCTTGTGGTGATGGCAACTGCTGCGGATATGGTTCCCTTGGTAGGGGATAATCATATCTTGGTAAGACATGGTCTTGCGGTCTTAAAGAAAACGAAGAAACCTGGGATTCAAGCGTTGCTTGAGGAGGCGGGGTTAGCCTTTCGAGATTTTTCTCCTTCTTTTTTAGGTTTTGTGCTTGCCCCTCGGATTAACGCTTCAGGAAGAATTCAATCGGCAAGTTTGGCGCTTGAGCTTTTAACGAGTCAAGATAGTGATCGCACGCGTTTTTTGGCTCAAGAGCTGGAGCGTTGTAATGCAACTCGGGTGGAATTGCAAAATAGCATTTGGGATTCTATTCGACTGCATGTGAGTGAGCAGATTGCCCGGGGGAGATTTCGGCATGCGGTGGTGGTTGCTCATGCGGATTGGCATGAGGGAGTGGTGGGCATTGTGGCTTCTCGGGTGAGTGAGACTTTTCAAAGGCCTTCAGTAGTCATTTCGATGAGGAAGGATTTTGGTAAAGCAAGTGTCCGTTCTTTTGTGGGAAAGGATGTCTTGCAGGCTTTACGAGCATGTAGTTCGCACCTTCTTTCTTTCGGAGGTCATCGGTACGCAGCGGGTCTTTCTGTACACCCTGATCAATTGGAAGCTTTTGAGAAGGCTTTTGATGAGGCGGTGGGTTTGTTGAAGGCAGAGGAGAACGATTTACTTTTAGAGGGTCCTTGTTCTTTAGAGGATTTGGATGGAAAAACGTTACGAGAAATAGAGAGTCTGGGTCCTTTTGGTCCAGGGCATCCTGAGCCTGTTTTTACCATTGAAGCAAGTGTGAGTCACCATAGGGTGTTAAAAGAGAGACATTTGAAGCTGGGTCTTTCTCACGCAAAAAATAGTATAGAGGCTATTTGGTTTAATGCGATGGAGAGGGAAGATGTTGTGGCTGATGAATTATCCGGGCAGGTGAAGCAGTGGGCTGGAGTTCCTGAGTTAAATCGATTTCAAGGGAGGGTCACACCTACTTTTCGTGTGAGAGATTGGAGATGACTTCCCGGGATCGCGGTCGTTGGAGTGATCGGTTGCAGCGTCTTCAGCAAC
>DAISZI010000157.1:0-4358 GCA_036824885.1 Oligoflexia bacterium | reverse complement strand
CTGAACAAAAACGGCAAATTTTCTTACGATGCAAAGAACCCCTTCGTTCTTCTTTATCAGAACGATCTTCACGATAACCCCGATCCCGTTCTTTCCCATCTGATTTTGAATATGTAATGTTCACGCTAGCACCTTCCCATCTATCAAATTTATAATTACCAAAATTGAGATCTTGACGAAATTCGCCATAAGAACCACAGCGAATAATTTCTAGATACCACCGCCTAGGAACAGTATCTTCAAAAAAAACAGCACTGAACTATGCTTCAGTCATCTCCCATATCGTAGTTGTCAGAACCGCCATCGTAACCATCGTCACCGTAACCACGGTCCGAATAATGCCGTCTCTCGGCACTGCGTTCTTCACGGCGTGCTTCTCGCTCCTGCTCACGCCTTTGAGCAGCCGCCTGCATCTCAGCACGTTTTTCCTGAAAAAGTGCTGGCTCAAAATGACGACCCAAGTTCACCGTTAAATAGCGAAGGACATGCTCATGAAGTCTTAAATTACGCTCTAACTCCTGAACAACTCGCCCAGTGCCAGTATAAACCATATAGGTGTAATGACCGCGTTCCTCTTTCTGGATAGCGTAAGCCATTTTTCGCTTACCCCAATCTTCCGTTAAAACAATATCTCCGGAAAAGGAAGCAATGACGTGCTTCAAACGATCCTGCAAGGCTTTCAAAGCCGTTTCAGACATCTCCGCTCGCGTGATGAGCGTTGTCTCATACCCTGACAAAATGCCAGATTCTGATTTCTCCATACTAACTCCTTCTGGATTCTGGGTTAACCCCATACGCCCGAGATTGACTTAAGACACTCTCGAACAAGGCTGAAAAAAGCTTTTTATCACAAAAACTTCTTTTTTGCTAGATTTTTCTACCTCGATGAGGACTGAAAGTAGCCACCACAAAAATAGCAGCTTCGTAAAGCAGCACTAAAGGCACCCCCAGAAGCAACATAGAAACCGCGTCTGGTGGAGCCGCGAATGCAGAAACCAGGGTAATGCCCAAAATAGCCGTTCTTCGATTGGCTTTCAAAAAAGCAGCATCCACCAACCCTAAAAATCCCAATAAACACACAAGTACAGGGAACTCAAAGGCAAGCCCAAAAAGCAATAAAAGCTTCAAGCAAGTCCCATAGTAAGCATCTATCGTTAACAGAGGAACTTCAGAGGGGTTTGCATAATGAATAAAATAATGAAACCCTACAGGAAATAAGACGAAATACGCAAAGCAAGCTCCCCCTAAAAAGAAAAAAGTAGCGGCAAAAATAAACGGCAACACCATCTTTTTCTCTTGAGAACGCAACCCGGGAGCCACAAAAGCCCAAATCTGGTAAAAGTATAAAGGGGAAAAGAAAAAAATCGAAGCATAACCTGCGATTTTTAAGTGTGTGAGGAAATTTTCAAAAAGATTGGTAAAGTAAAGTTTACGTTGATCCACGGGAAGCACTTGAAAAAGCGGCCTTCGTAAAAGTTCTAAAAGAAAATCAGATAAACCATAAAAAATGCAACACCCTAATACAAAAAAAAGCAGACAATGCATCAATCGTGTTCTAAGCTCTTCCAGGTGTTGCAAGAAATTCAATTGATCACTTGATCTTTGTGGTAACGTCATCAGTAATGTAGTATTTTCTTATTTGGATGGAGATGTCAACTTATGCGTAAGTGGATGCTGGGTCTTTTAGGTTTAGTGCTTGCACTCACAGGGGTGGGGGTATTTTTTTCTTTTCAAATGAAACGAAATGAGGCACCCAAAGAGGCACCCACTCCCTCTTCCATGCCCATTGTATCAAACTCTCAAGGAGCGATTTTGAAAAATCCCGATCTCACTACCGATAAAGATGGTCTTTCTAAAGTAAAAGCCGTGATTCAAACAGAAGAAGGAAGGATCGTCTTCCGTTTTTATCCGCATGAAGCACCGAAAACATCACAGCGCATTATAGAGCTCATTCAAAAGAAATTTTACGATGGACTGACCTTCCACAGAGTCATTCCTGGATTTGTCATCCAAGGAGGAGACCCCACCGCCACAGGAGCGGGAGGAAGCGGTCAAAGACTGGATGCTGAATTCAATGACCACCGCCACGTAGAGGGAACGGTGGCTATGGCACGAGCCGCTGATTTGAATTCTGCGGACTCTCAGTTTTACATCTCTTTAGGCGTTCACCCCCACTTAGACCGCAATTACACCGTTTTCGGTCAAGTCGTGGAAGGCTTAGACATAGCAAAAAAAATCAAAGCAGGCGATCACATGACCACCATCAACCTAGAGTAATGTCTTCACCAGCCTCCCTCGCCGCACTTCCAGAATCGCTTTTGAGGCTGCTCGTTTCTCAATCACTTAAGCTGCAAAGATCCGATTTTGAGTTAAATCGACCTCAAGCCCCATCAAACTTCACTTGAAGTTTGTAAAATGCTTCCTTCTTGAATCAGTGCTTGCATCTCCCAAAAAGCTTTGAGAACGAAAAAAGACCTCAAGTGTTTTCAATCAATGCGTATGCTGACTCCAATCTTCAAGAAAAACCTCCCTGAGAAACAACCATTTCGAAAGTGAGCAGCTTGATAAACTATGGTAAAAAAAAGAGGCATAAGGAGATTTCATGGATCAGCTTCCTCTTCTCAATAAGATCAACCAATTTCAAGGCATGCGCCTTTTAGTCGTTGGAGATATTGGTTTAGACGAGTACATTTCGGGAGATGCTTCTCGATTAAGCCCAGAAGCACCGGTACCCGTTTTGGACGTTCTCAATGAACAGTCCCATCTAGGTCTTTCTGGAAATGTGGCACACAATATCAAAAGCTTAGGAGGAGAGCCCCTCCTTGTTTCCGTAGTGGGAAATGATCTAAGAGGAAAAAGAATCACCCAACTTTTAGAATCCTCAGAAATCGATGGGAATCATGTCTTAGTAGATGAATCTCGTTTCACCACCCATAAAATACGGGTCATGGCTCAGCACCACCATCTGGTTCGAATTGACTACGAGACAAGAAAAGCACTCTCTCGGGACACCCAAGAGCTTTTTTATCAAAAAATAGAAACGCTACTTCCTTCCTGTGCAGGCATTGTTTTACAAGACTACGCAAAAGGCACTGTAACTCCTTCTTTAGTCCAGTACCTAGTTCGTATTGCCCATGCGCAGAACAAGAAAGTCTTACTAGATCCCCACAGAACCGTTGCCTTAAAAAACTACTATGGAGTAGACTTGATGACTCCTAATCACGAAGAAGCTTTTATTCTATCAGGAATGGCTTCAAAAGATCATCATTTAGAAGAAAATCTTCAAGAGGTAGCACAACGAATGATGGCTACTGTCGCTTCTGATCGTCTTGTGATCACACGAGGCAAACTAGGTATGCGTCTTTTTGAAAACAAGGATGAAATCAATCTCCCCACCTATGCCAAAAAAGTTTTTGATGTTACAGGAGCTGGAGACGCTGTGATTTCTGCCATTGCTTTAGCCTGGCTATCCGGATCCTCACTGCAACAAGCTTGCATCATCGCTAATTATGCCGCAGGAATAGTCGTTGGCAAAGTAGGCTGTGTTCCCTGTAGTTTAAAAGAACTCATAGAATCCATCAAACACAGCGAGCACGCTCCTTGAGCATTCTCTCGTCTCAGCCTCAGCATCCAATTCTTCACCGGTAAGAAAATTTCAACTCAGTGCCCTCAGAACTTTTAAAAAAAACGAGTCTTGTATAAGGCTAATTTACAATGAAAAATAATCGAGTTACGTTCCTTTTTTTCAAATAGCGTTCATGGCAGCTTCTTGAGTACCTGATTGCGACCTCACTTTTGGGGACTACAAATAGAAATTCAAAAAAATACTAGAAAAAAGCATTTTTCACTTGAATTAAAAATTTAATCATGAGATTTGTAGCCTCTAATTTTGGGGACTACAATGGCCTTTATTAAAAAGAAAAAAATTAATGGAGCTATCTATCTTAGCGAGGTAAAATCTGTTCGAATTGGTAAAAAAGTACGACATCAGCATTTACGATATATAGGAAAGCAGCCAAGTAATCAAAAAGTTTTAGAATTACAAGAAGATTCAAATAAATCTCAAGTAAAAGCAGATATCATATTCATGATATTTGATCATATTACGAATGAAATTGGATTAAAAGAAAATTTTGGTCAGTTTTCAAACATTATTTTATCTCTCGCTTATGCTCATTGCACAAACTATAGAAGCATCAAGAAAATGGATCAATGGATTAAGAAAACAAATACTGGACATGTTCTTAACATAGAAAATATAACAGAAAGGTCTTTTTTAAGAGCATTAGATGATTTGGAATCAAACTCGGGTAAGTGGCCCCCAGATAAGAGGGCCGACTTCCCACGGAACCGGACTT
>DAISZI010000156.1:0-4386 GCA_036824885.1 Oligoflexia bacterium | reverse complement strand
TTTCTTCGATACCATTATTAACAAGACTTAACTTAAGAATCCCCTGCATGTGAGCAATATGCCCCACCCCAGCATCCCCAAGCGCATTGACATCAAGATTTAAGTCTTTAATTCCCCGTAGTTGAGCAATATGAGCCGCTCCAGCTGCCAAAATTTGAGTGAGGCAGAGATTCAATTGGGTAATCCCCTGAACCTGAGAAAGTAGTAAAGCTCCAGCTTCTTCAATGGGATTATGGGATAAATTCAAATCTTCAATGATTGAGATTTGAGAAATACCATCAGTTGCATTTCTAGATCTCAGGGACTGTACAATGACCGCAAGCTCATGAGGACCGATTTGATTACCCGGAAGGCTTAACTTTTGTAAATTTTCAAGTTTTAACAGAGCATAGGAAAGTTCACCAACAAACACAGAACTATCAAAAGGCTCGTACCAATTTTCACTTCGATCATGCGATAACTCAACGAGTGTTTGAGGAAGCTTTCTCAACATATGAGGATCAAATGTTGCATGAAAGATTTTTAATCTTTTAATGCCTTGAAAACAACCTCTTTCTATACCCCAAAAAACATTATCAGAAATATATTGATTCCCAATCGACAACGGCCGCTCCGAACAAACCTGACAAGCCATTTCTGAAGTGACTTTTTTGATTTTATGCGTCATCGTGAAGTTTACAATATCAAACGATGGTAAGGCACTAAAAATCTTAAAAGCAATGCCTTGATTCAAAAAAATGAAATCGAAAACAGCTTCTTCTTGATTTTGCTTTTTAAGCTCATGCTCATTTTCCATTGCCGAAGCAATACTGAAAGCAAAGAAAATACCAAGCATTAATGATTTTTTTTTGAATGTTTTAAAAAACGTATTTATCATCGCTACCAATGCTAACGAAATGTCAACTTTTATTCAAGAAATGTTTTATATCCTCTTTTTCAGCAGGTGACTCGTGATAAGGTGGACACCTCCCTAAGGATTAATCATCTTTATTGATTTACTTTTAGGTCAAACTGATACTTTTGTGCATTCGCCATTGTTCTTTGATGGAAACAACATCCTCTCAGTCCCTCAACTTTAACTAGCCAAGCTTTGTAAAGTGGAAATTTATCTTTTGATGGACAAATAGGCTTCTCTGAGAGTATTTGACTTAACTCTAGACCAAGGTGAGATAATTCCAAACAAAAGCTTTCCGCTTGAAAACTCATCAATGGTTTTTATGCGTTAGAAAGCTCGTTCCGGCAGCATACTCTCTTACCTCAAACCTTAAGCTTCCTCCTCCTGAACAACGAGCATTGTTTCATTCTTTTTTTAAAAAAAAGACCTAAGCCAGCGACATTTTAAGCTACAACAAGAAAAATAAAAAACGATTGAAAAAAATTGACTAAAAACTCTTTTTCAAGTACCCATTCTTCAATGAAGAAGTTTACTTTTTTTTGTATATCCACTTTTTTATCCTGCTCTTCCTTCGCTATTGCTATGCATCATAATGCTGAAGCAGAATTTATCCTTACCAGGAACCAATCGCTCAAATTTTCAGAAACTACCCTCAGTGCAAAAACATTCTGGGAGATTCTTCAAAGAAACCGGTTTGTAAATATTAAAAAATTAGAAATTGCACATTCTAAAATTGATCCTGAAATATTTAAAATTATTCCTAAAGATCTTCAAGAATTATCCCTTCATTCGGTAACCGATCTTCATGGCAATATCCTCTCAACCCGCTAGGTTTTAACAAATAATGCCTATCTGAACAGCTTGAAAATTTTAACTCTCAGCCACCAACATATAGTCGATTCTGACGTGACTTTGATAGTTGGAATACAGGAGCTTACAAAAGTAAAGCTCCCAAACAATCAAATCACCAACACAGGTTTCATGCAAATTGCGATAAAGCAGGGTCTTGAATTTTTAGATCTCAGTAACAATAGAATTGGATTTTTCCAAAATCCAAGATTTACTCAAGATTCAACGATAAACACATTAATTCTCAATAATAATATCATCAACGATCAAGACGCATACTTGATTACCCAAATGGAAGAAATTAAAAAATTGAGTCTCGCTAACAATCAGATCCATGATCATGACGCAGCGCATCTTTCGAATATGCATGAAATTACCTTCTTGAATCTTTCCAAAAATCACATCGAAGAGTTGGGAGCCCAGTACCTTTCCAGGTTGCAGGAGCTCACCTTCTTGGATCTGAGCTATAATCAAATAGGAGATCGGGGGGCTGGGCACCTTGCAAGCTTACAAAGGCTCACCTCCTTGAATCTGCACTCCAATCAAATCAGAGATGGAGGGGCCCAGCACCTTTCAAGATTGCAGGAGCTTACCTTCTTGAATCTCAGTGAAAATCAAATCGAAGATACAGGAGCTCGGCACCTTTCAACCTTACAGCGACTTACCTGCTTAAAACTCGGAGGCACTTTTTTACACTCCAACAAAATCGGAGATGTGGGAGCGCAGTACCTTTCCAACCTACAGAGACTTACCTCCTTAGATCTCAGCTGGAATTCCATCGGAGAAGTGGGATCTGAACACCTTGCAAGCATGCAGAATCTTACCTCCTTAGATCTCAGTGACAATCAAATCGAGGAGGCAGGAGCTTATCAACTTGCAACGATACTGGGTCTCACCTCCTTGAATCTCGCCACCACCTTAAAGGGGCAGGGGAATAGAATTGGAGAAAAGGGAACTGAGTACCTTTCAAAATTGCAGAATCTTACCTCCTTGAACCTCCGCTCGAATCAAATCGGCAATGTAGGAACTGAGTACCTTTCGAAGTTACAGAATCTCACCTCCTTGAATCTGCGCTCCAATCAAATTTCAGAATCGGGAACTCGGTACCTTTCAAGGTTACAGAATCTTACCTCCTTGAATCTCTACTTCAATCAAACCGCAGATGGAGGAACTGAGCACCTCTCCAAGTTGCAGAAACTCACCTCTTTGGATCTCAGCTGGAATTTTATTGGAGAGGCGGGAGCTCAGTATCTGTCGAGCATGAAAGGTCTTACCTCCCTGAATCTCAGCGATAATCAAATCGAAGAGATAGGAGCTCAGCACCTTTCGAACATGCAAGGCCTTAAATCGTTGGATCTGCGCTCCAACAAAATCGGAGATGCTGGGGTTGAGCACCTTTCGAGCTTACAGAGACTTACCTCCTTGAATCTGCGCTCCAATCAAATCGGAGATGCTGGGGCTCAGTATCTTTCAAGCCTAAAGGGTCTCACCTGCTTAGATCTCAGCTGGAATTCCATTAGAGTAGGCACAGGACTCCATCAACTTTCGAATATGCATTGGCTCACCTCTTTGGATCTCAGCTCCAATCCAATCGGAAATGCAGAGATCCGAGAACTTGCAAGCATGCAGGGTCTTACCTCCTTAAAACTTTGTGGGAATAGCATCACAGATGCTGAAGCTGAGTACCTTTCGAACCTGCGAAATCTTACCTCACTGGATCTCAGCTCTAATCCAATCGCAGATGTAGGGGCTCATACCTTTCGAGGATGCAGAGACTTATCTCCTTGAATCTGCGCTCCAATCAAATCGGAGACGCTGGAGCTCAGTACCTTTCAAGCATGCAAGGGCTTACCTCCTTGAATCTCCGCTCTAATCCAATCGGAGAGACAGGAACTCAGTACCTTTCGAATATGCAGGGTATTCAAAACTTGCATTACTAAAGCATCTCATGATCAACAATGAAGGCTTCTTCACACCAATCACCCATACCTTGATGATAAAATCATCATAAAAGAAACCTTTTGTTAAGCTATAACCGAGCATCACAAACTATGACTGAACGTTCTCTTGAGGACCTAGTGAGTATTTTGCAATAGTTATACCACTAGGTAAGAACCTTACTAAAAATAATTTACTCAAAACAGCAAGAATGCCCTGATTTATGCAAAGAAGATACAATTTTAGAACTCATTTAAATTCTTTTTCAAAAAATGCGTAGTATGAACCCATTAATACCCCATTGCACGATAAAAAGCCTGAGCGTCTAATCTATCTATTTTTGTAGCAAGTAAAATCTCACAAAAACCTCTTTGACAAGACCAGTGCTCTACCGCCATCATCAGCGCCCTAGCAATCCCTTGCCTTCTGTATTTTTGATAAACAATAAGTCCTCCAATTTCTACAGTGGCATCTGACAACAAAGAAGGAGCTTCATAAGCATGCACCCATCTCACGACCCCTTCAAATAAAGCGACAAAAAGAACTTGATGAGAATATTTTTGGACCATCTTGATTCTTTTTTCTAAATTTTCCTGTGTGCTCAGAAATCCTAATGCGTCGCATAGTACCAAAATTTCTTCAGTATCTTTGGCCCCTTCAACCGCGAACTGCATTATTGAGATATAAATTAAAAAACTAGTTAT
>DAISZI010000155.1:0-4428 GCA_036824885.1 Oligoflexia bacterium | reverse complement strand
CTGATAATTTTTGACTAAAACTAGAAAAAATATGCCTCCCATAGTTTAATTGATTTTCAATAATTTAAGTATAATTTAATATCATAGAAATAGCAATATTAATAAAAATCTAAAAAACTGCTTTTTCAAAGCACATATTTGTAATTTTTTTAATTTATATATAAAATGTCAAAACCCTACCGCATAACATATCACTACACTGCATAAAGATATCCTATGCTGTATCATAAGTCCTTTCTGGGAATTGCGCTTAAAGTCTCATCAGAGGTTTAGAGAGCCCTCGATAAATGATGCATCCAAAGTTGCCCCTATCCTTTTTTTATACTTGCCATTTTATGATCTGGTTTTTTCATTTTATCAGTGTCTTGAAATTTTTTGGCCTCTTTAGATCCAATCGGCATCATTGCTTACCAGACTCGCAAGTGGACACCTCAAACCAGGCAAGAGGCTGATCGAACAAAAGCAAATTTTTGTGATAGAAGACTTCAAGATTCAAAACATGGAGAAAAAAACGCAATTTTATCTCTAATAAGACTCGACCTCCTCTTAATCAAAAAATGCCATCACCATAGCAGCATTGTTCTTCAGATACAAACCAGAAGGCTTTCAAGTTCCGCCTCCTTTTACATCTCAGAAACTCAATATGTCTGTAGTCTTGTGAAAACGCTGAGAACGAGAGGGTGTTGTAATACAAGACGCTTGATCCCAAGAAGCTCAGGGCTTCAGACAAACCACAATCAACTTCAAACTCTTAGGGTAAGGCCATACCCCCGTCATACTCAATGAGCTCTTTCAAACTTTTGACATCAGCAATCAACCATTTGCCATCCTGAAAAAGCATCCGGCAAAGCTTCTTATTAATAATACGCGCTTCTTGCAACTGTTGCTCATTTCTTTTCCTGTGCTCTAAAAAACTTAACTCATAAGTAATTTCTAATTCTTCAGGAGAAATCTTTTTCACTTCTTTAATGAGCAAACGTAATAATTCTCTTTTGGATCCTACAAAAACTTCTTCAAACTGTGCATCACTCCAAGCTTCTAATCGCTCTTTAACTCGAGAAGTTAAATAACTTGCAAGCACGGATCGATCAGCAAGAGAACGTACCGCAAAACTTTTCGCAATATACGCTTCAAGCTGCGCCTGAGGAATGCGTGTTGCCTGATCCCTCGTGCAACCTAGCATCAAAAATAAAAAAAATAGTCTAAACATAGCCTACACCTTCAAGCATCGCTAAAAAATCCCCTAAATGCTTCTTGCGATCGACAGAAAGCTCAAAAAAGCGTATTCCTAATCCTTGGTTTTGAGACAAAACTTGAGTAGGAACCCCCTCCAAAGCTAAAGAAAATTTTTTAAACCGAACGAGTAATTCTAATCTTTTTTGAGTCAGCATCCACTGAGCAATAGGCTGCTCAGAAACTTGAAAGACAAAAATTCCCCCACGATCAATACGACAAACATAACACTCCCAAACCTGATCCTTGCCAGCACGAAGCTCACATTTCAATTCAGGGATACGTCTGGGTCGCCCTTGATACCACTTCCAGTGAGGATCCATAAAAGAACACTTAAACTGCCAACGCAACCAACCAAGCTCCCACAAAGCAAACAGGCCTAAAGAAAAAGTAAAAAAAGCTAAACTCGGCATGCGCATCTGACATACAAAAACCAAACTTACAACCCACCAAACGATAAAAAAACAAGCACTTACCCCATAAACCCAAGACTTCCCCCGTAGCACTGCCAACGCCAAAAAAAAAGAAATTCCGCCAAAAACACCTCCGACTCCATAAAAATTTTTCCAAGATAAACGCCACCAAGGGGCTTTTTGAAGCAAGAGGAACTCCAAAAAAATCAACGGAAGAATCCCAAGCATTCCCAACGCAAGAACCTTCAAAGAACCAGGAGTAGAAACTAATCGCATCCAAGATCCTTCCATATCCCACAATGACCAATTCCTGAAAGATAATTTCGAATCTCTCCTTCTCCATACAAAATGGCTTCAGGACCTAAAAATTGTGGAGGATTTACTCCTAAACCCCAATAACAAGGAGCCTTCCACTGTTTCGAAAAATCTCCCTCCCGATCACTCCAAATACCAGGCGCATGACGAAACTGAGCCTGCATCCTTAAATCCCACCTTTTTCCCCAAGAAAAACCATGCTCAAAATTTTTCATCCACTGAAAATGAGCATCGCGCCACGTTTGAACAGAACCAAAATCATACCAATTTTCTTCAGAAAAATAACATCCCGCTTTTTTTTGTAAAATAGCAGGCTTTAAAATACTGGTAACAAAATCAGAAACTCCATGTTCAGGAATATAAGCACATGCTTCCGGCTCAAGAATTCCTACTCCCGTATAAAAAGGACGCCCTTCTCTCACAGCATCTAATCCTAAAATCAACTCTTCTTTAGGATCAAAAAGAATCTCAGTATAAGAAGAACCAATTTTTCCAGGATGAATCGCTAATGTCAATGAAACCCCATGAAGCTTACGAAGCCTTGCATGACAATGAGCAAGCTTTTTCCAATCTACCTGAGTTAGTACATCCGCATTAGCAATAAAAAAAGGCCCCTGGATTGCCGCCTGTCGAATCCCTCCTGCACTTCCTAAAAGCTGAGAAGATTCATCGCTGATACGAATATTACAGTTTAAAGTCGAAGTTAATTTTTTTAATTCTGATTGCATCCAGGACGCATGGTGATGCACATTGATCACAAAAGAACTGACGGAAGCATCCAAAAGACCCTCTAAAACCCACTGGATGACAGGAACTCCAAAAAAAGGCAAAAAAACCTTCGGAATCTGATGGCTAAAAGGCTGCATACGCGTTCCCAAGCCTGCCGCTTTGATCATCACCTGATGCAGCATACTTTCCTCGTCAAAAATGGTAGTACTGAAAAAGAACTTCTCTTAAGGCTGAAAACTCCTGATACTTCAATAATGTCTTACGCATCATCTCAAAAGTATTTCCAATATACTTTAAATAACGAGAATCTCCTCGTAAATTCATAAAAGAAGAAAAACTTCCAATAGCTTTAAAATTCCTTTGAATAGACATTAAGTCAAAAATATATAAAAAATGCATAGGATCGGAAACTTTTTGACCCAAATCTTGACACTTCGTTCTATAAGCATGGATCAAAAGCTCCCCTTGATCATCAGACATTTGATAATAGCTATCTCGAAGCAAAGAGACCAAATCGTACTGCAAAGGACCTAATCTCGCATCTTGAAAATCAATCATGGCCCAATCATCCTCAAACAACATGATATTACGACTATGAAAATCCCGATGGGTGAATACAAGAGGCTCTTGGCTTAATGTAGTGCAGATACCGTCAAAAACTTTTAAAAATAATTGCTCATCTTGAAAAGCAATTTCCTTTTTAAGATACTTTTTATAAAAATGATCCCAAGTAAACTGAACTTCCCACATTAATTTAGCGCGATCAAACCGAAGTGAAAAAGCTTCAAGCTTTTTATCAGGTCTCAAAGAAGCACGTTTTTGAAATTCTGCTAAAACACCGAGAACCTCTTCATAAATCTCTTTTTCTTCTTGAGGATGAAGGACCGTTTGTAATTTTTTTAATAAAGTAACATCGCCCAAATCTTCCAACAATAAAAGTCCGTCACCTTCACATACCTCAAAAACACGAGGCACTCTCACTCCGATATCCTGTAAATACTTTTGAACCGCTAAAAAAGGTAAAGCACAAGCATCCTCAAAAGGAGCCATTTTCATCAAAATATACGTTCTGTCAGGAGCACGAATACGATAATACTTCCTCGTGCTTGCATCTCCAGGTAATGATTCAACGCAGAGAACCTTAAAAAAAGAACTGACCCATGCTATCCCAGGAGCATTCAAGAGATTATTCATTTTGATACAACTCCAAATGTTTTCGCATGAACAGAAAATCCTCAGAACGAATCATCGGATGACGTAAGGGAGATTGAGCAGCAATCGCCTGATATGCTACCTGCTTCAGCTCCTGCCAATCAGAAACATTCCAACGCCGACACAACCCAGAAGCTTTCCATGAGTCTAAAAAAGAAATGGCACCCCTCGGATCAAATCCAGTCGTGTACAGCCACTCAATGGCAAGTTTGATCGCCTCTTTCTCCTCTTCTAAGGAAAAACTAAAAACCCCCTCAGAACCCCAAAAATCCAACGACTTACGCACCTGAACCCGCTTCCAAGCATCCCCCCTCTTCAAATGAGCGAGCTGTAAAGCTATCAAAAAAGCAAGCTCGTTCTCATACTTTAAGGCACTGAGCATCCTTAAGGAAATGTAAAGACGATGGTCTAAAAAAGCACAACTTTCTTCGCAAGTATCTCGATCCTTAAAAAGAAAAACACGCACCAACTGAAACTCTGGAATGCGAAACCCCTGAGCAAGCCTCTGCAAATAAACGCTGACCTC
>DAISZI010000154.1:0-4439 GCA_036824885.1 Oligoflexia bacterium | reverse complement strand
TTCGAGATCTAAAAAACCTCTGAGCCATTGCTCTTTAGCTTGGCCGTAATCTTCTCGGTCCAGCATTCACACCCACTGATCACCGCACATACCGCGATAAAAAGGACCTCAATAAATTTATGCCTAGTGTTCTGGCCAGTTCGGGGATCTTCTAACCTGGATAAATGAACCATTAATGTTGTTTTTGCTACGCCTTTCATGATGACAAACTCCTTTTGAATAGCTTTGATCCGCCGTCCAAGTCATATGCGTAACCTCTGTCTGGGGTTGAAGGGCTTCCAAATTTAAAAGAAGTTCTGCAGGCTTATGCCAATCGTTCCATGGAAAAAGTTTTTCACCTGAATCCTGGATGAACGAAGATAAGGGATTGAAGCTGATTGAAGATACCACTTCTTATTTGATCAACGCTACCGATGCGTTTCGATTGGAAGAAGTGATTCGGTCTCTTGATCACCTGCTTAAGATCACAGATCCTACATCTGAGTATATTCAACAGTTTTATCAAACAGCTACTGCCTTACGAAGTTATGATATTGCTTTTCATCCTGATTACCTCGTTTTTGAGTATTGGAATCGTATTCTGATACGAAAAGAGCAAATCACGAACCTTGAGCAATTGACAGGGGATCAGACGGTCTTTCTTGAAATGATTATGGGTGCGGGTAAGACTTCTGTTTTATTGCCGCTTGCCAGTCACGCGAATGCTCTAGCAGGAAAACAGCTCAGCATGATTGTTCTTCCTGAGGCGCTTGTTGCTTCTATGTCCAAAGAGTTCAGTGAGCAACTTGAGCTTGTCTATGGTCAGGGAATTGATCGCCTTACCATTCAGAGAAAGCATAAGTATGACCTTCAGAAAATCGAGTATCTGTATTCAAGGCTGAGAAAAGATCTCGATCAGGGCAGAGTGATTGTGACTTGGAATAGTAGTATTCAAAGCCTTTTTCTTATTTTTATCGAAGCACTTTATGACTTTCGAGAGCTTAGTCAGGCGGAAGAAGAAATTCGAGTGCAGCAAATTGCGGCCTTTCAAAAGATCTTCATTCTGCTCAAACAGTATTCTTACGTTTTGATTGATGAGGTGGATTCGATCTTAGACATCATGGCTTCTCATCGATTTTCGCTCGGTCGTCGTACTCGATTAGAAAATTCTATCGTAAATGCGACGATCGGACTTTACCGGATGCTTGCTCAAGATAGAGAAATTCATCAGAAAGTGAATATTTCTTTTTTGACCGATAAGATACCAGGTGCTGTGCCTTATAGTCGCGAGGCTTATCATCAGTATGTGAAGTCTAAGTTGATCGAGGATTTTTGCGATCTTGCTCATGCATCCTATTTCTTTGATGATCTTGGGCTGATTCAGCGTTTTAAGAAACTAGATCGTACAATGCTTAAAGATTATTTGAATTCAGAATCTGTGGAAGATCAGAAAAAGTACCTTGCTCTTGTCGATAATGATGAGATTAAGGACGTCTTGAGTGTCGTTTTTACTCAGATTCATCAAATGCTTTCTCTGACCTTGGATAGGACGTATCTGGTTCACTATGGTCTATGCCCTAAGCAAAATGCGTCTTGTGATCCTTTGATTGAAATTCCGTACCACTTAGGTGTTCCAGTGGGGAGTTCTCGATTTGGGACAGATTTAGAATCGTTGAATTATGCCATTCAATCCCATCTCGAAAGTCATGATGTCTTGGGTATGTTTGAACTTGAGATGAATCGACTTCGAAAGTGGTATATTCAAGCAAGCGCTGATGACACAAAAAAACGCATTGCTAAAGTGATGAGCAAATATTTTGATATACCTCAAGATACAGTTTTTTCTAATCGACAAATATTAAAAATATTGAATAAGGAGCAACGTTTTATAGAAGAGGGATCTCGGTATGCAAGTAACCGTCCGGATCTGGTGCTAGATTTGGCAAAGCGGCATGCAACGCCCAGGATAGAAATCTTTCTAAATCAGCTTTTTACCAATGCTTATATTTACAAGATTTTATTCAAAAAAATCCAAGGGATGACTGGAACTTTGTGGAACTATGAATCGTTTCCGAAGTTCGATGAGCATCAAAAACCGATTCCATCAGATTCTCTTGTTCGTACCTTGAGTGCCTTGTGGAAAGGGTCTCCTCAAGTGCGGGTAGTTGAGGCTTCTGAACCAGGAAAAGCCCTGCGAGATGTTCTGAACAAGATGCTTGAGGGATCTGAGTCTCAGTCTATACCTCATCCTCTATCCATCATTGACGAAGGAGGGTTCTTGAAAGGAAGAGATAATCAGGAAGTGGTTGAGTTTATGCTGGAAAATGCTTCCAGGGATTCTAAAATATCTCAGATCATTTTTTATGATGCTCACAATCAGCTTCAGATGATGGGTGATGGGATCGTGAGACCCTATGTCAAGCAGGAGACAGATCGAACGAAGACCGGTGCTTACTGGGATATGCGGCATACGACATCTGACTTAAAAGTGCATCCTCAGACAGTTGCGGTATTGACATTGAGCAAGTCTTCCATTTTGAGAGATTTGCTTCAGTCAGCTTGGAGACTCAGAGAGCTTGATCGGGATCAGTCTGTCACTACCATCGTGACTGAAGATGACGTGAAGATTATGTCCGATTTACTCATAAGATTTTATGGCGAAAGTGAAAGAATTGACAAAAATAATCCCATCGTTGATTTTAAAAAAATTCTTCTCTATTTGGCAACGAACGAGGCAATGAAGTCTGCAGAAGTGAATTACCGCTCGATCAGAGGAGCTCAGCGGGCTTCGGGTTGTGGAACAGGTTTACGATACTTTAACGAGTACGACTGCATTTCAAGAACGTCGCGTAGACTTTTTCAATGCATTCGAAAAAGTGAAAGGCTTTTTCAGTAGTCCTCGAGGTCAGAAGCCTCATGAGCGTTATGCTATTCCGATTGTTCCTATCGATACTGTGGATTTTTTGAAAGGTGAGGTTCAACAGATCTTGGAGTCTGTTCAAAGCGTATTTGTAAATTTAAGTCAATTACTGGACGATTGTTTGCATGACATTTCCATTCGAAAGCAAGAATTGCAAAAAACAGTACTTACTGCTTGGCTTGAACAAGCAGAAACTCAGCAAGAAATGGAAATTGATACCGATGAACAACAAGAACAGCAAATGCAAACACTAACAGAAAGTGAGCTGGAACAGGAAGAGGTGCTTGAGATTCATCGTCCTAGGGTTTCGAATTATCGTAAACAGGCGGTGCCTTGGAATTTGGAGCGTCTCTTTGATGAAGGCTATTGGAAAGAATCTACTAAAAAAGATGAGATCAGGTATGAAGAGACGTTTCAGCAAATTGCATCTCTGCATCCAGTCATTTCTTTAGAAGATATTTTGGCGGTAGGAAAGTTGAAGCCTATGGCTGATTTTGATGGAAGGATTCATGGATCATTGAATCTCTTTCCAGTTTTTCAGTCTATCCAGGAGCAGAAGCCATGATTTGTCCCTTTTGGTCTTTGTCAAGGAGTATGGATTTTATCCTCATTGGTTTGAAAGATTGCCATATAGACGCTTTAGTGCTCCTCACGCAAGACGAAGTACTGGGTGAGTTGGGTGAGTGGTTGGCAGAGGATTATGCTCAAAATAGCTATAGCAATGGGAAAGAGAGGTCGCTACTGATCTATCAATTGAGCAATGAGCTTTTCATCCGTTCCAGTGGAAACTTTGTTCAAAATTGGCAAAAATGCAACGGGAATGGGTCACAGGAGGTCTTGGCTCAAGAAAGGAAGTACCCTCACTTGAAAGATGCGATCTTCCTGAAGGCTTTCTCTGAGCTGAAGCAGCAACCTGATTTCTTGAAACTTCGGGTTCAGGCTAAGTTTCTCAGTGGTAGAACGTATTTTACTCTGAGGAAAAGCCTATCTTGAACTCATGGCTGAGAGACTCTGATAGGGTGAGTCTATTTGAATTCTTCCGTGACAAAGTCTTAGAATACAAAGATGATACGAATAGAAGTTTTACAGATTCTATTTTGTATGAAAGCTTTTGTGATGATGAGGCACTTGAAACTGGGGCGTCAGATGTCCGGCAGGCTGGATGATTTGCTTCATGGGTGAGGACTCGGGTTGGATAACATGGGTAGGATGTCATTGAGTCAAAATAAAGGTGGATTGGAATGATGAAAGAAAATCTAAGAAAAAATCGTCTTTTTTTCTGGGGGCTTCTCTGTGGAATTTTGGGGTATGCGCTGGTGGATTTCTTGGGTAGACCCTTCCTCCTGCGGGTTCAACTTGCTTCTGAAAACGCAAAAGTCTTTTATACCTTGGGTCAGCTTTATGCGCGACGAGCAGAATCGATTCGATTGACGGATTCTGAAGCAGGTATAGTCGGTCGGGGATTTCAAGATTGGGCAGGTAGTCGACGGGAACGGGTGGATTTTGAAAGCCATCGTCAGCAGCTCTCGGCCTTTTTAGA
>DAISZI010000153.1:0-4453 GCA_036824885.1 Oligoflexia bacterium | reverse complement strand
TCTTGGGTAATCAGAAAATTTAAAAACATTCAAGTCGTTATTTTTTCGCAATCTGCATGTATACGCAACCTGGTTGTGAATATGGATGATTTTACAGAAAAGGTCGTTCGCATTTTCGGACCGGCAGCAGAGAGATTGTACTCTTCTGCATAAAGAAAATTTAACCTTCAGAAAGAAGAATTAGATTGTAGTGAAATTAAAATACGTAAAAATTTATCTAATCAATTGAATTTTTAAGCATTTCTGAGCAATTGAATCAAGTTTTTAAAAGAAAATTTGGCAGACATGTTATAGAAGAGGTCCTTTTTGAGAAAGTAAGACAAATAAAAACCATAAAAATTTAATTTTTTTTAATTTTTGATTTTTATGTTTTTGGTGCGGAATGCGGGTTATATGCTGTTTTTTTGCTAATTCGAAATATTTTTGTCTTTTGGTACGGAATGCGTGTAATTTTGTGTCTTGAGTTTGCGGGGGTATGATGGATTTTGCTGTTATTTTGATTTCCCAGAAGATTTTAGTGCCATTTGAGTGCGGTAATGCTTAGGAAGTGCTTTGATCGTTTTTTTAGAGATTCATCGTGGACTTATCCTCTGCGAATGCTGCGGTCAATGTGGCTGCTAGCGCATCGTAAGAATGATATCCTTGCATTACTGGATCAGCAGTCATTTCCTTTCGTCTTTGTTACGCCTTGTCCACCTTACCTGGAAAGAGCAAAAAAGCGTCTTTCTTCGAAACAGGGAATTACATCTTTAGAAAGAAAGAAACAATTTTATGCTCACTTCAGTGAAGGTTTTTGTGGTGAAAACCATGAAGCTAGTATTCAATTACAATACGAATCTTATTTACCTTGGATACCAAAAAATATGCCTGATCCATTCCTGGATATCGGATGTGGGGGAGGGGAGTTTCTATCTTTTCTCAAAAAAAATCATATCCTTGCACAAGGAGTTGAAATTGATCAAGGAGAGGTTCAACAAGCGTTGTCTTGCGGTCTTGATGTTCAATGGGTGGATGCTTATGAATTTCTGATTTCGACAAATAAGAAGTTTTCAGGAATTTCATTGTTTGAGGTTATTGAGCATATACCTTTTGAAAAAGCGCAGCCTTTGCTTGAAGCGGCGATTTCAAGATTAGCTGAAAATGGAATCTTGCTAGTTGAAACGATTAATTTACGGCATCCTGCTGCATTTAACTTCTTTTACATAGATCCAACTCATGTTCGACCGATTCCCGATGATTACCTTGGATTTTTGTTTCAGTGGTTGGGTTTGTCAGATGTTCAGTTTATTTACACGGGTCCTAATCGCGAAGTTGGTGATTTGCATAATGAAAAAAAGCGCATTTATTCTTGTTTTGCTGTCTATGGTCGTAAGATGTCTTTGCGAATCTCTGGGAATTAGCTCGCTTACTTTGAGAGCATGTATTATTAAAAAAGACTCTGAGTCTTTCCGAGCCATTTTAAGAGAAATGGTTGACGAATTCTTTTCTTTGAGGTCATGCGTGGGTCAATTCAAGTTTTTCTGAAAGCATGAGAAAATAGAAGCTTTTCTGCATGAGAATCCGAAAAAAAGATTTGCCTTCTCTTAGTTGCTTGGGTGTTAGGTAAGCTGGGGCCTCCTTTATTTCACGAAGGTGTTCGTTCGTAAGAAGTTGAAATGCTCTCTCTCATTTTTTCGATAAGTCTTTGAAAATCAGTCTAACAAAAAGAAGGCATGAATTCGTATCATCGATCAAGATAGCAAGGCTCTCGGATTCTCTTGTAAGCTAACATTTTAGCTTTGAAGATTTTACGTCCGTAGCCTTCTCTTTTCATTAACTTTAATTATTGAAACATGAGAATCAGTGAAGAACATGTTCGTGAAATAAATGAACTCATCTTCAAGAAGTTGATGGACGGCAATATACCTTCGGTGCTAGAGCTTTTCGTTTCAAGGCTTACCCTGTCGCTAATTGATGAAGTATTTTGTAAAATTGTGGATAGGAAATATTTACGCAGTCTGCATTTTGAATGTAGGTTATATCTTTGGCGATTAATCCTGCAATAGCAAAAGACATCGCAATGCGATGGTCGAAAAAAGTTTCAATCATGGCGCCCTGCAATTTTTGTGGTCCTGTTATTGCAAAACCATCGTCAAAAACTTCGATAGTTGCACCCATTGCACGAAGGTTGATGGCTATTGCTTCGATGCGATCGGTCTCTTTGATGCGAAGCTCTTGTGCGCCGCGAATGACTGTAGTTCCAGTTGCTTGAGTTGCTAAAACAGCTAAAATTGGAAGTTCATCGATGAGAGCCGGAACATCTTGTGACTCAATGGATATGGCCTTTAATGCCTGATGGGTGACGTAGACGCTTCCCATGGGCTCGGGATTTTTTTCGGTGATTTCGGTTTGAATACGAGCTCCCATACGAATGAGTGTATTGATTAAGCCTATGCGGGTGGGATTTAGTGAGACATCATTGATCTCAATGGTACTTCCTGGGACTAAGGTTGCAGCAGCAATCCAAAATGCCGCGCTTGAAGGATCTTTCGGTACTAGCAGTGAATTAGCATAAAGTCGATTTTTTCCTATAATAGAAAGAGAGTCCTCTTGGAGAGATACAGGCATTCCAAAGTGAGGAAGCATTCTTTCTGTGTGGTCTCGACTACCTATGTGTCCAGATAGCTCAGTTTTCCCCTTTGCAAATAATCCAGCTAAAAGAATAGAGCTTTTGAGTTGGGCGCTTGGGGTGGTAAGTCGGTAGTTGATGGAATTTAAAGTCGAGTTGCCCTGCATTTGGATGGGTGCGAATTGCTCACGTTCGAGGGTGAACGTTGCGCCCATTTGTGCAAGGGGTGCTGCTACTCGTTTCATTGGGCGATTTTGTAGGGAAGCGTCGCCTGTGAGGACGCAAGAAAAAGGCTGACCGGATAAAAGGCCCATCAGCAATCGCATGGTTGTTCCCGAGTTACCGCAATGAAGTGGCCCTGTGGGAGCCTTCATGCTCTGCAGACCCTTGACGTAGACTTTTCCTCTTTTAGGGGTGATTTCAACTCCCATGGAATTTAAGCATCTCCACGTTGAGAGCACATCTTCTCCTGGTGCAAGATGGGTAATTTCCGTTATTCCATCAGCTATCGCTCCTAGCATCAATGCTCTATGTGAGATGGATTTATCTCCAGGAATTTTAGGAGCGCCTCTCATGCCTTGTTTGCCGGTGATCGGCTCAATTTTTATCACCATTGTAGGTCCTTTCGGTATGGGTGCATCCCCAAAAACTGCATCCAGTGATCGGATGATTGAGCTTTTCTCAAAGAATTCGTGAGTTTTCCTCAGCTTCATGGTTTTTGTACCACTTTCTGCTCGTTTGGCATAGGTCGCCATAGCATTATCTCATCGTTATTGTTTACTTTGAACGCTTCTGTATTGATTATCCTCTCAGGCCAGGTTGTTCAGATAGAATCAGAGCAATCTCAACCCACACTCCTGAATCATGAGTGTAGAGTCAATGACTAAAGTTTTCCTTTCTCGGCTTTTTAGCCAGCTCATGGATCCTTGGGTGTGAGAAGTAGCAGTATGCGTTCGGAAGGAACGTGTAGGAGAAAGCAACATGGGTTTTCAGAGGGAGTCTAGCTGCATGCGTTGTTTTTTTAATAGTTTTATGGTATTTTGCAACATCATTGATTTTTTTACGGTTGGATCGTGTTTTATGGCCTAGGTATTTTATCAGTTTTAGGACAGAAAGGGGGGGTTAGTATGTCGCGAGATTTTCAGGAATTTATACAAGTTGCTAAGCGGACGTTTCCTATTGCTTTCTCTACTGCTCTTTTTGGTCTGAGTTGGGGGTCCAAGCACAGGCTTCAGGTCTTACGTTAACCGAGTTTTCTTGTGTTTGGAGAGTCATCTTAAGCCATTGCAATAGAGCTTTGGAATTTTTCTTGCCTGTTTTTTCAATCATACTCACCACCTTATTTATTAACGTTCGTCATATACCTATGGGTGGCGCATTAGTAAGTATTTTCGTTCATTTACCTAGTAGGAAGGTTTATCTATCGCTTTTTGTCATGTGTGATTCAAGTTGGGCTGTGACACTGCAACAGTAGCGTTTCAACCGTTTGAATTCTAATGGTCATGTTGCGCAAGTGAGTCTTTCCTTCAAGAGTCTCTCAAGACCATGAGTGCGCATAAAAAGACGAAAACTATTTCAATGATCAGCTTTTTGGCTATCAAGTGAGTAAGATGCAGGAATTCCCATGTTAAAAATGCGTCACTCTCAAGTGTGGCTGATTGTTTCTAAAAGGCAAGAGGTAGGGATCGCGGATATTTCGCGTGAGAGTTAATTTTTCATCAAAAATAATGTATTTCTAGAGTTTATCTTAATTCGTATATAATACATCCCGCATTCCGCACCAAAATATGAAAATATTTCGAATTAGCAAAAAAGCAGTACAGGAAAGAACACTCCCCCTACCAA
>DAISZI010000152.1:0-4459 GCA_036824885.1 Oligoflexia bacterium | reverse complement strand
CTGCGGCTGCGGCAGCCGCTTCAGCCGCAGGCTCATTTTGCTTGTAGATATGTGTCGCCATTTGCATGGAAACCGCAGTCAGATCGTCAGACGCTTTTTTGAGCGTTTCAGCATCGTTGCTTTCTAAATGCTTCTTCGCCTCTACCACTGCGTCATGGATTTGGTTTCTCAAGTTTTCAGGAATCTTCTCGGAATTTTCTTTGACAGTTTTTTCTGTGGTGTAAATCATACCATCCAGGTGGTTGCGTGCATTGACCACAGCTTTGCGTTTTTCATCTTCTGCTTGGTGTAACTCTGCTTCTTTCTGAATTTTACGAATCTCTTCTTCTGATAAACCACTGGAAGCGGTGATTCGAATTGACTGTTCCTTCCCAGTTCCAAGATCCTTCGCACTCACATGAACAATCCCGTTAGCGTCAATATCAAAAGTGACTTCTACCTGTGGGACTCCTCGAGGTGCCGGTGGAATACCGATTAAATCAAAGCGTCCTAAAGATTTATTGTCCTGAGCAAACTCTCGTTCCCCCTGAAGCACATGGATGGTCACTGCATTTTGATTATCCGCTGCTGTTGAAAAAATCTGAGATTTCTTCGTAGGAATCGTCGTATTTTTATCGATCAGCTTAGTAGATACTCCACCTAGGGTTTCAATCCCGAGTGATAGAGGGGTGACATCGAGTAAAAGCACATCTTTCACATTCCCCTGAAGCACACCCCCCTGAATGGAAGCACCCAGTGCTACCACTTCATCAGGATTCACTCCACGATGGGGTTCCTTTCCAAAGATCTCCTTCACTTTTTGCTGAACCCGAGGCATACGGGTCATCCCGCCTACCAAGATGACTTCATCAATTTTTGATTTGGCAATACCTGCGTCTTGAATACATGTTTCGCAAGGTCCTGCCAGTCGGTCAATGAGCTCAGAAATGAGGACTTCTAACTTTGCACGGGTGAGTTTGATACTTAAATGCTTCGGACCGGAACTATCTGCTGTGATGAAAGGAAGGTTGATCTCAGTCTCTGCGGTACTTGAAAGCTCATGCTTCGCTTTTTCCGCAGCTTCTTTCAAGCGCTGCAAAGCCATCTTGTCTTTACGAAGATCCATTCCCTGGTCTTTTTTGAATTCATCTGCCAGCCAATCGATGATCTTCTGATCGAAATTAGCACCCCCTAAAAAGGTGTCTCCATTCGTTGCTTTGACTTCAAAAACTCCATCTCCGAGCTCAAGGATGGAAACATCAAAAGTCCCTCCCCCTAAATCAAAAACAGCAACTGTGTGATTTTTGGAGCCTTTTTCTAATCCGTAAGCTAAAGCAGCCGAGGTAGGCTCATTGATGATGCGCTTCACTTCAAGCCCTGCAATACGACCGGCATCTTTCGTGGCCTGTCTTTGTGCATCATTGAAGTAAGCAGGTACCGTGATAACTGCCTCGGTAACAGGCTCCCCTAAGTAGTCTTCTGCCGTCTGCTTCATTTTCTGAAGTACCAACGCAGAAATTTCTTGGGGAGAATACTTGCGGTCATCAATTTGAATCCAAGCATCTCCATTTTCTGATTCTACAATACGAAAAGGAGCGACTTTCAAAAACTCCTGTACTTCTTTTGATTGAAACTTCCGACCCATCAATCGCTTTGCTTCAAAAATCGTCCTCTCTGGATTGGTTACTGCCTGGCGCTTTGCTGCTTGTCCTACCAGTTTTTCTCCAGAGCTTGCGAAAGCTGCAATAGAAGGTGTTGTATTGTTACCTTCTGCATTGGGGATCACCTTAGGCTCGCCCCCTTCTAAAACGGCAACACACGAATTGGTGGTTCCTAAATCAATGCCTATCATTTTACCCATAAACTCCTCTTACTTTCTAGGGTCAGACCCCATTTTATTCACAAAAAACACACGCTCTTCATAGGAAGAGCATGTATCAATTTCAACTTTTTAACTATTGCTTCCGGTGCTCACGGTCACCCGAGAAGCACGCAAAAGCCTCCCATGCAGCGTGTATCCCCTGGTATGTTCTTTCAAAACAACACCGGGTGAATGCTCAGAAGCTTCTTGCGCTACCGCCTCGTGTTTGTGAGGGTCGAAGACCTGATGCATTGCCTGAATGTCTTCTAGCCCATGCTTTTTCATTTCTGACTTAAATTGTTCTAAAGTCATTCTCAAACCTTCTGCCCAAGCGGGATCCACTCCCTCAGGGACCTGATCCATAGCTCTCTCTAGGTTGTCGAGAACATGTAAAAGGTCGTGGGCAGCAGGCTCCCACCCAAATTTTAAGACTTCAGCGCGCTCTTTGATGGAACGCTTTCTAAAATTATCGAACTCTGCGTAGAGATAAAGATACTTGTCTTCTTTCTCTTTCAGCTGCTTCTCAAGCTCCATAACACGAAGCTCGTGGGCGTTTTCGGCTTTTCCATTTTCAAGAGGTTCGCTTGTCTCCGAATCTGGTTTAGAAATCTCCTCGTTATCCTGATCGTGCATCTCTTTTTCCTCCATTGCTCAGGACTACTATGGTTGCTGAATGGATGAAGTCAATACGAAGAAGTTTTATGCAAGTAAGAAGGGAATAATTTGATCCGCTAACGCCAGTCCTCGAGGGGTGAGGCGCTCATGTTCTAAATGGGGATGAGGCTCTAAGAGTCCTGATGCCTGAAGTTTTTCCGCTTTTTCTTTTTGGTGAGGCAAGCGAAGCCAGGATCTGGGAAAGCCTTCATTCAGTCTTAAAGCAAGCATCCAGCGTTCTAGTTCTATTTGCTCGAAAGTCAAGGTTTCAGAGAACTGAACACTCGTTTTCCCTTCTTTCAACCGATGGGCATAACTACGTAACGATGCTACATTTTGCCAGCGTTTTTCAGTACTTGCATCAAAAGAATGCGCAGAGGGACCTAGTCCTAAGTACGAGTTTCTTTTCCAGTAGCGCCAATTGTGCTCAGATTTTTTTCCTGCTCGGGCAAAATTAGAGATCTCATAATGCTCAAAATTTTTCGACTGAAGAAATTGATCTACCAAAAGAAGGTGTTTGAGTTGAGTTTCTTCTTCCGGTAGGTCGGGATAAAGGCGATGGTGAGGCGGTAGGGTCAATAGATAACAACTCAGATGGGTGAGGGGGAATTGGCAGACAAGTGCAAGAGAGGATTCTAAATCTGATTCGGACTGAGAAGGAACCCCACATAGCAGATCAACCGAGACATTCTCAAACCCTGCTTCAAAGATCACGTTCAAGGCTTCATGGACCTTGTTAGAAGTGTGCACACGTCCTAAAGCTTGCAGAAGAGGGTCTTGCATGGCTTGCACGCCTAAGCTAATTCGATTTACACCATAGGCTCGTAGGGATCGAAGTGCGTTGAGTTCTATGGAAGAGGGATTTGCTTCCATGGTCCATTCTGTCTGTGCATGCAATGAGCAACGCTTCCAAAGGGGTTCCATGGCTTTGGCAATGGAGTCATAGGCAGTCATGCTAGGAGTGCCTCCTCCGAAAAAGATGGTGTCTAAGCTTGGTGAGATCTGAGGCAGCCATTGTTTGATTTCTGTATGTAGTGCCTCTTCGAAGTGAAGGGGATCCTCTGACTTCATTTTTTCTTTGCCTAAAGCATAGAAGTCACAGTAGTGGCACCTGGATTCACAAAAAGGAAAGTGAAAGTATAAAGATGAAATGAAAGAAGTGGGTGTCAAAGTCCCGAATGATTCTCGGCGAGATGAGGGAGCATGCCAGAAAAAACTTCGCATTTACTTCACGTGCAAGAAAGAAGTCTTGTAGGGATACGAAAGTATTTCAAGCACGATCCTAGGTTTCTCACTGAAGTTCCTCGTCGTGAACGCTCAGCTGAGTTTAAAAACTTCGTCTGTCTACGCTTGAGCTCCTCAAAGGTTGAGCAATCAAAACCCAACAAGCCTTATTTCATCATCTGTTGGGTGCACACTAAATACCAGATTACTGAGCTCATTTCTATAAAAATGAGCAAGTTACCGTTTTTATACCAGACTCAATCATTCAATCTTTGGGGCTGCTTTGTTTCAGAAAGATCATTTTCACTGAAGCCATGAGGGGGCATGGAGCTTAGAGGAAGCCCTGCAAAAATAAACTCAGGAAGTGCTACCCGAAGGACTGAGCTCGATTTTTTGGGTCATGGCTTTTTTTGCACCTTGCTTGTGAGAGTGATTTTTTTTGTAGGTAAAAAAAGACATATTCGTATGGATGGTGTCTTTTAGTACTGCAAGTTTAGGATGCGCATACCGCGAAGGTGATGGGCACCTGTATCTCCGATTTTATTCTGTCTGAGATCCAAGGAGGTAAGACCCGACAGACCGCTAAGGTGCTTGGCTCCGTCAGCTCCATTTTATTGCCTGAGAGATCCAAGGAGGTAAGGGAATCCAAAGCAAATATTTTACTCATTAATAGAATTTTTACATATATCCCATTTAGGAAGAGTCAGAGAACGTTTTAGTTTACTTAAATAGGGTTTAAGT
>DAISZI010000384.1:0-1139 GCA_036824885.1 Oligoflexia bacterium | reverse complement strand
CAGAATCTGCTGTGCTACCGTTACACCACAAGGCAATTTGACCCTCTTAAACACTAGCTCTACGGGCTATGCCCCATTTTTGCCCCAAATTTGGGACTGAAGCACTGCCCTTCGGTTTAGGTCGAAGGGAGGTGGATAATGCACACCCTTTTGACTTTGTTCAACCTTAATCATGCCTCAATGCATCAGCTTTTGAATTCAGGGTTGACAAAAACTGGCGTTTTTAAAAATTGCTTGCATGGGAGAATGCATTAAATGCCATGGCTGGAAACCCGATGACTGCAATTACGGGTACAGACACCAAGTTTGTGCCGCTTGTCAGCGTACGGATAGGATGGTCGCAGCCCAGCGCAAAGCCATACTCCAATCCACCCCCGAAGGACGGGCGCAGCTTGAAAAGGAAGCAAAATGGGAGAGGACAAAACTGAAGATCATTCTAGTTGGTATAGCCCTCTTCTTTGGAGTACCTCCGCTTCTTGCTTTTCTCGGTAAGATCATCAATGCGTGCATCCACTCAGGCGGGTTCATCACTTTCATCACCTACCTGATCGCTCTCCCCCTAGCGTTAGTTCTGGGTACTGTTTTCACAAAGGGTCTCAAATCAGCCCACTCTCATCCTTTTCTTGCCAGCCTTTTAATTCCGGGTCTCGGTCAACTTTGCCAAAGCAGGTTTATTGGTCTGATTTTCCTTCTGGCCGCCATCTTCATCATTTGGCCCCTCGCATTTATCATTCCCACCGTGATTGATGATAAATTGATTCACTTGCCATCCAAAGCGTTTTACTTCATCGCACTTGCTCTGGGCTTCTCTTACCATTTCAAGGTCGCCCTCAATGCAAAAGCGTGGGCAGACTACCCCCCTGACACAAAGGCCAAGAAAGACTCGGTCGACACAAAATCAACGGATCAACCAACTCAATCTCTCTAGGTAGCTACGGGGTTTTTATCGATAAATTGTTTTTTCATTCCCTATCACCCCTCTCAAAAAACGGAGGGTTGGTGATTCAGTAAGAATTTTCTTCTGAGAAAGCATTTATCGCAGGAATCCTCATTGTCTTCTTGTTTGAGGGGTGAGGGGTTTGACCAGTCGGCCCGCTTTTTTGATGGATTTGTTGGCGCAGTCTTCCAAAGCTCGTCCC
>DAISZI010000383.1:0-1143 GCA_036824885.1 Oligoflexia bacterium | reverse complement strand
CACGATTTGAACGATCTTTCTAAGAATACATGGTCCTGTATCGCAAACATGACCCGCAATTATGTCGCCCAGTTTTCGCAACCGGACCTAAGAATGCTTTTTGAACCAAGATCCGGGATGACCAAGATCACGCCGGAGGATATCATCGACAGGGGAGCGATGCTGATTGTCAGTCTCAGTCCCGTTATTTACGGGGATGCTGCTTCACCATTTCGGATTTGCATCAAAAAAGCCTTCTTCGAGCGGGTTCTTCAGAGAGACCATCTCGTCACCGGGCCCGAGGGAGCAGAGAGGCCCATCAATCAGACCCGACCAATTCTTTGTGTCATGGATGAGTTTCATACGACCCTCTCTCCCGCTGGGAGAAGTTCTGATGTATACTTCCTCGACCGAGCACGGGAATTTCGCTGCATGTGCATCCTCGCCACACAGGGGATCAGTGCCATTTCCTCGGTAATCAATGATCAGGGCATGAGGGATCATCTGCTGAATAACTGCAGGACCAAATTTTTCTTCGGTAACGACTGCCCCCAAACCCTGGAGTACTTCCAGGTCCTAGGTGGTACGGAGAGATGCCTAGTTCAGAGTCATCGGATGGTGCGGGTGATGGCCCCTCCACGGTTCCGTCTACCGAATCATCAGTTCTGCAGACCTGCATCCCACTCTTTCGATGATTGCAGTCTTGAGTACAAGGAGCAGAAGCGTTTTCAAGGGACGCAGATCGGTTCACTGCGAAACGGATCTGCTCTTGTTGTGAAGAAGCATCGGGAACTTGTGGAATTCGTCAATGATCCAAAGCTTTATGCGAGCGGTGTAACAGGTAGCTAGAGTGCTCGCCCGTGCAAGAGCGCTTGATCATTTAACTAAACCTGGGGAGGAGAACTTGCGACACCCTCCCGTCATCGGGGCGGGGGGTTACTCTCGCTTCTCCGTCAGGTGTTCTAAAAATGGATCGAGAGATCCTGATAGCATCTTTTTCTGAACAGCATCACTCATCAAGGCCAAGGGAAGCGAAGCGATCGCCGAATCCGCTACCAAATGGGCATTCCAAAAGTGTCTCTCTCTCACTATCTCAACAGCGAGCATTCCACGTCCTTATCAACGCTTCAAGAAATTGCCAAAACGCTCGGTATTAAGCCGGGC
>DAISZI010000382.1:0-1145 GCA_036824885.1 Oligoflexia bacterium | reverse complement strand
AAGGGTTTTTAAGAGCGTTCGTTGATTTTTACCTTCATGCATCTACAAGCCTTTTTGGGTAGTTTTAGAAAACAGCCACGTTTCACTTTAGCATCGTTCCCATGAAAAAGGATGAAAAAAGAAAAAGATGAAAAACTTACTTCACAGCTCGGCTAAGATTGGGTAATGATGAATGATCTAGAAGTGGTGCTTTCCAATTTTGAAGGAGGTGGTATGGTTTCTCGTCCTAAAATAGCGGTGGTTGGTGCAGGTTTTGTGGGTTCTACTTGTGCGCATGATTTACTGGGAGCAGGGTTAGGGGATGTAGTCCTCATTGATATTCAAGGGGAATCTGCTCAGGGCAAGGCTTTAGATCTTTATGAGTCTTCTGCTGTCGTGGGCATTGACGCACAGTTGCAAGGAGGGTCTGATTTCAGTTTGATGAAAGATGCAAGTCTTGTCGTGGTGACGGCGGGCGTTGCCAGGAAGCCAGGCATGAGTCGGGATGATCTTTTGAACATCAATGCTAAGATCGTTCAAGACTGTGCTTCCCAGGTTGCTCGCTATGCTCCTGAGGCAATCCTGGTGGTGGTCAGTAATCCATTAGATGCAATGTGTCATGTCGCTATGCAGGCTTCTCGGTTTCCTCGAGAAAGAGTGCTTGGAATGGCAGGTGTCTTAGATAGTGCAAGGTTTCGTAGTTTTATCGCTTTAGAATTGAATGTGAGTGTTCAGGATGTCCAGGCTTTTGTTTTTGGCGGTCATGGAGATACGATGGTGCCGATGCCTCGGTATGTGAGTGTAGGGGGTATTCCTTTGGCTCAGCTTCTACCGCAAGCAAAGATTGAGGCACTGGTGGAGCGGACGCGTAAAGGAGGAGCGGAGATTGTACAGCTTTTGAAGACCGGTTCAGCCTATTATGCTCCGGCTGCAAGTGCGGTTCAGATGGCAAAAGCTATTTTGAAAGATGAAAAACGTTACTTACCTTGTGCGGTGTATTTGCAAGGAGAGTATGGCATTGAGAATTTGTTCTGTGGTGTTTTAGCAAAACTGGGAGCTCGAGGGTTAGAAGGCATTCCTGTTTTGGAACTGAACACTTCTGAGAAAGCTGCATTACAAAGTTCTGCTGAGTCAGTGAGGGAATTGGTGGTTGCTATGAAGAAGTT
>DAISZI010000381.1:0-1147 GCA_036824885.1 Oligoflexia bacterium | reverse complement strand
TAGAAATGGTCATTCGTGTGAGACTGCCTTACACGAATTGATTTCTGATCTAAACCTCAATCGAGATAAACGCTTAATTTCGCTTTTATTATTTATCGACTTTCGCAAAGCCTTTGATTTAGTAGACTACCGTAAACTGCTGCACAAACTTTTTCACTATGGGTTTGATAACTCTGCGCTGAACTTGATCGCTAACTACTTTACCGATCGATTTCAAGGGGTTAAATTTAATAGAAAACTGTACTCTCTTATGTCTATAAAACTAGGAATCCCCCAGGGTAGTGTCTTAGGCCCACTTTTTTTTCTCCTGATGATAAATGACTTAGCATTCATCATGGAACTTGCGTTCAAGATGTTTGCGGATGACACCACCCTGTATGACGCCGATCAGGACCTAAACATCTAAAAAAACCGTTTTCTAGCTAAAATCAAACCCTTATTGGATTGGTGCTTCTTTAATAAACTCGACCTAAACTGGTCCAAAACATATTTCATGTTTGTGACAAATAGAAGAGTAAAACTGCCATCCGAAATAATTGTAAAGCAATTAATAAATAATAAAACCGTCGAAGTTAGCGTTAAAGTGGTAAACTCTTTTAGGCTACTAGGTGTCACCTTAGACAATAAACTTAATTTGATTAGAGCACTGCTCTAATCATAAAAAGGTGATAAATAGAAAATTATTTAGCATTTAAAGACTTTTCTACTTGGCGACCTCTGTAAAAATTCATTTCTTTAAAACGTTCGTTTTACCGTATTTTGATTATTGTCTCACCCTAATAATCTACTTTCCTGGCTCAGCAATCCAAAGCTTAAGTAATTGCTTTTATTGCTGTCTCTAAAGGTTATTCAAATTTAAACCTGATGAGATTATCTACCGAGAAAGCTCAGCTGATGAGGAAGAAAAAGTAATGAATGATTTTTACAACAAGCTTCAATCGTATAACCTCTTCACATTTCAAACTAGAGTCTTCTCTAAACTCATCACGTTTTCACATAGCATTAAAACAAATCCAAATTCTCCTATGAAGCTTAAAAAAGATTTGGAGGTAAATGTTGATGAATCAACTGGGACAGCTACGCAGTCAACTGCATCTTATAATTTTAGGAATGGGGCCAAAGTTAAGAACTCGTTAACTAAGACAAA
>DAISZI010000380.1:0-1147 GCA_036824885.1 Oligoflexia bacterium | reverse complement strand
CGGGGTCCTCAGATAAGCGTGCGGTTCTATTCGGAACGTAAGGACAAAGAGGTTTCGCTGGTCGGTAGCCGCTTTTTTCAAAAAGTTCCTGCATGGCCTCGCGTGCAGGTCTCATGAGCTTGCAGTGAAAAGGAGCGCTCACTTCCAAAACAACGATTTTTGCTACATGAAATAAAGGCTCTAACTTCACTAAATCAGAAGCTTTTTCAATAGCCTCTCTTGCTCCTGCAATGACAATTTGCCCCTGGGTATTGTAATTGGCAGGTTCTAGCACTTTTTGAGTTTCTTCAGAGGCTTGCTGACAGAGGCGTTCTACTAAATGGGGCTCTAGTCCTAAGATCGCAGCCATGCCTCCTTCTCCCGGTGCAACAGCTTCTTGCATCCATTTCCCCCGGGCTTTGACCCAGCGAACACAAGTGGCGAGATCGAGACTTCCTGATACAACTAAAGCAGTGTATTCTCCTAAAGAATGTCCTGCAACTGCTTGAGGGAAGTGCCCATATTCTTTTTGAAAAATACGAAAACAGGCTAAAGAGACGACTAAGAGGCACGGTTGGGTATTTTCTGTTTGTTTCAAGTCAGAAGCAGGTCCTTCGAAACAAAGCTTCTTAAGATCGGTACTGATGGCTTCGGAAGCTTCTTCAAAAAGTTGCCCTATCCAAGCGAAGTTCTCATAAAGTTCTTTTCCCATTCCAACATACTGAGATCCCTGACCGGGAAAGACTGCAAAAAAAGACATTAAAACCTCATGAGTAGGGTGCCTGAAGTCAGACCTGCACCAAAAACATTCAATAAAAGCAAATTCCCTGGGCGAATCTTTCCGTTTCGGATGTTTTCGTCAAGGACACTCGGAACTGTCGCTGAGGACGTATTTCCGTAGCGTTCCAGATTAGTCAGTAATTTTTCCATTGGTAATTGGATACGTTCTGCGACTGCTTCTAAAATTCTTAAATTCGCTTGATGAGGAATGAACCAGTCAAGATCGTTGAGACTGAGCTGATTTCTTTCTAAGATCTCCAAAGCCGCTTCTGACAAAGTGCGCACGGCACTTTTAAACATCTCTTTTCCATTCATTTGCATTTTATGAAGGTTCTTGGCATAGGCTTCAGGGGTTACTTCCTGATTGGATCCTCCTGCAACAATGTGG
>DAISZI010000151.1:761-4532 GCA_036824885.1 Oligoflexia bacterium | reverse complement strand
AATGAAAACGATCATTTTTTGACAATTTTTGCACCGAACGCTCTAGAATTTCACGCACATCACCAGAAAGTTTCTCCCACTCTCCAATCACGTTCAAGCGAATGTTTTCTTTTTCAAGATCCTGCGTGTGACGAATTAAGTATTTTTTTAAAAGCTGCCAAAGGACCCGTTTTTCTTGTTCCGGACGCGACCAATTTTCTGTCGAAAACGCGTACAAAGTCAGGGAATGAACCCCCAGCTCAAGCGCTGCCTCTACCACACCCTTTACCCGAGTAGCTCCACGCACATGCCCAAAAACACGAGGATGACCACGCCTTTGAGACCAACGGCCATTCCCATCCATGATGATAGCTACATGTTTCGGAATGCCCAAGCCGACACCACTCACACCGAGAGAATATCTTTTTCTTTAGAGGCAATGACAACATCAACCTCTGCAATCTTCTCATCTGTCTTTTTTTGCACCTGATCCAAAGCCTTCTTGACATCATCTTCAGAGAGATTCTTTTGCTTTTTTAAGACCTCATTCATCTCACGTCGATGATTACGAATGGCAATTTTTGATTCCTCACCCATTTTTTTAACGAGCTTGACCATTTCTTTACGACGCTCCTGGGTCATAGGAGGTACAGAAATTCTCACCAATTTTCCATCGTTTTGAGGCGTTAAACCCAAATTGGCAGCTAAAATAGCTTTCTCAATGCCACCCAAAGTGGAAACTTCCCAGGGAATGATCTGAATCGTCTTAGCATCCGGAGTCGTCAAATTGGCAACTTGTGACAAAGGTACACGAGAACCGTAATAATCCAGTTGCACAGAATCAAGCAAAGCAGTAGAAGCTCTTCCCGTACGAACCTTCACTAAGTCTGCCTTCAGCGACTGAACCGTCTTATCCATGCTCTGCAACATAGGCGCCATCACACTGGAATCCATGACTCTCTCCTTAATGTACGAATGTACCTATTTCTTTTCCTTCTACCGCCGACTCAAAGGCAGAAGGCCATTTTAAATTAAACACAATAATAGGAAGCTTGTGATCCATGCACAAAGAAATAGCAGTAGAATCCATCACCCTCAATCCTTTTTGCAAAACCTCTAAATACGAAACTTCATTCAAAAGCTGAGCATCAGGATTGTTTCTGGGATCAGCATCATAAACTCCATCCACCCGAGTCCCCTTCAAAACGACCTCACACCCCACCTCCATAGCTCGCAAAGCAGCCGTAGTATCTGTCGTAAAAAAAGGATTTCCAGTGCCAGCCCCAAAAATCACAACACGAGCTTTTTCTAAATGACGAATCGCCCTGCGCCGAATATAAGGCTCCGCAAGTTCACGCATCTCAATGGCCGATTGCACACGAGTCTCAACATGCTCATGCTCTAAAGCATCTTGAAGTGCCAACGCATTTAAGACAGTCCCGAGCATTCCCATATAATCCGCAGAAGCCCGATCCATTCCTTGCGTAGCACCCTTGATCCCCCGAAAAATATTGCCGCCCCCCATCACCACAGCAACTTGCACCCCTTTAGCATGCACCTTAGCAATCTCAGATGCCAAAAACTGAAGAACCCCCGTATCGATACCGTATCCAGCTTCTCCGGCCAAGGCCTCTCCAGAAAGCTTCAAAAGAACCCGACGGTACCCCGTCACCGACCGCTTGCTCATCAGTTTTGCGCCAATCGATAACAAACGAAACGCCGCACCGCGATTTTTTCACCTAAAGAAAGCACATGCTCCTGAATCAACTGCTCCACAGTACGAGCAGCATCTCGAAGGAAAGACTGTGCTAAAAGACAATGAGTCGCATAGAACTCAGATAAACCCGCTTCCAAAAAAGCTTCCTGACTTTTTCCAGACCCTCCCTGCGTTGCAAATTTCTCAAGAAGACCGGACTTCACCTCTTCTAATTGAGAAGCCGGAACGTCCTCCGAAGAAACCCACTGAGCTTGAGCTCCCGCAACCTGCATCGCAAGATCACGCACTAATTGCCGAAAGCTGTCTGTTCTCGCTACAAAATCGGTCTCGCAATTGATCTCAATTAAGACTCCCATTTTTCCATCTGCATGGATATAAGAACCAATGGCCCCATCCTCAGCAAGGCGAGAAGCCTTCTGTCGAGCAGAAGCAATGCCTTTCTCACGCAAGTACTCCAAAGCTTGATCAAAATCTCCCTGAGAAGCAGTCAGAGCCTTTTTACAATCCATCATCCCAGCATTCGTCTGTTCACGAAGCTTTTTGACCAAAGCAGCAGAAATTTCCATATCATCCCTCTTGAAAAATTTGACCACTCATTTTTTGAGAGGATCAGAACTCTTTGTCGATTCAGCATCTGAAGGAGTGTCCGACTCTTCCCATTCAGACTCAATTTCTTGCGCCTCTAAATCGGCCTCATCAATCCCTCGAAGATCAATATCCCCTTCAAATCGAGAGACCTTTTTCTCCGTTTCTATTTCTTCCTTCAGCGTAGCTTCTGCGATCTCTTGAGCCCGAAGCTTTTCTTGAAAAATCTTCGCTCCTTCTAAACAGCTCTCCGCAATTAAGTAAGCAAAAAGACGAATACTCCGAATCGCATCATCATTGCCAGGAATGACATAGCTGATATCAGAAGGGTCACAATTGGTATCCACCACAGCCACACTTGGAATACCGAGCGTCTTTGCTTCCTTCACCGCAATATGTTCTTTTTCGGTATCTACAATGAAAATTGCCCCAGGCAATTTTTTCATTTCCTGAATCCCACCTAAAGATTTTTTTAAATTTCCAAGCTCTCGCTCGTAACGAGCTTGCTCTTTTTTGGGAGTACTCGCCCACTCAGGAGCAAGCTTCGATGCTTCCAATTTCTTCAAACGGTCAATCGAAGCCTTCACGGTTTGATAATTCGTCAGCATGCCTCCCAACCAACGATTATTGACGTAGTACATCCCAGCTCTTTCCGCTTCTGCCTGCATAACATCCCGGGCCTGCTTTTTCGTCCCGACAAAAAGCACCTTTTTACCTTCAGACACCACTTTTGAAATAAACTCACAAGCAGCTTTGGTCTGATCTGCTGTTTTCTGTAAATCAATAATATAAATTCCGTTACGAGCTCCAAAGACATAAGGCTTCATCTTAGGATTCCAACGACGGGTGGGATGTCCAAAATGGACCCCCGACTCCAAAAATTCACGCATCGTCACCTGTGGCATAGATCACTCCTATTATCATGAGCGGAAAGGCAAGACTTACCGCGGTTTCTTAAAACAACTAGCTCAATTGAGCCTGTTTCCCTCCACCCCGCTTACCAATTGACTTGGAACCGACTGACTGCAGGGTGTGTGTAATGCGACTCTTCTAACTCAATCAAAGGATACAAATCAAGTCAAATTTCTCCAAGCCGGCGAAGATCATTCTCCCTACCCTTCTACCAGCTCTCAAAAAATCAACCTCAAAAGTTTTTCACTGTCCGCACTCAATCAATAGACTTTTTCTCTAGATCGCATGACTAAAAACCCGTTCTGAAAGCAAAAAGTAGAATATTTGAACGTCCCTGGTAGGAATTCAAAGGACCAGAGAGGGATTTCACATCCGACTCATCAGCCCCCCTGACGCGCCATGCGTACTCGTAACTCTTCCCCCAACTCACACTAAAACCAATCCATCGACTTATATCCAGCTCTACACCTACGTAAATTGCCGGAGCAACTCCCCACAGAGGCAGTACATCTACCAGCCTTGAGCCCGCTTTAAGCTCCCAAGTAGTAAAAAAACGAATCGCCTGCTGTTTACTTTTC
>DAISZI010000151.1:0-751 GCA_036824885.1 Oligoflexia bacterium | reverse complement strand
GAGCATAGAAAAAACGTGTAAAAAAACCCAGATAAAAAGCACTAGGCATAGCCTTGCTCGTATCCGAGTAAGCGGGGTTGTCGTAAATTTTCTTCAAATCAACAAAAAACAAGCCACCGATATTCATAAAACTAAGCCAATTTACTTCAGTTGCAAAACCCAGAGTATTGATAAATAACCCATCATCACCCATGAACCTCTCTTCGCGCTGAAACTTAGCGGTACCTGTTGAAGACTTATGACCGAGCTGAATAGAAAATTGAGGAAATTTGAAAAAATCATCCAAATGCGCACGAGAACGAACCGGAACAGGCTCTTCTGGTAGTAGGGAAGCATGGGCTGTCGACAAAAGACCGAAGATAAAAACGCATCCCAAAAACCGCATCTCAATAACTCCCACTATTTTTTATGAGACACTACCACTTTTCCTCAAAACGACAAACAGGAAAAAGAGTCATGTCTTTCATCAAAAGAACTTGCCTTTTGAAGAGAAACATTGTCCTATTCTCTCATGCAAAATCGGCTTTTTCTCGGTATCCTTACCTTGTCCCTGTTTTCTTTACAATCCATTCAGGTTCATGCCATTGAGTTACAACCTCACCAAAAGCTCTCGGTAGACTACCTCACGAACCATCCAGAACATAAGGGCATATTGCTCTTTCACTCTTTGGGCTCAGGAAAGACCTATATCGCCCTGGATTATATCGAAAAAAATCCAACAAAAAAAGTCGTTCTTTTTCTGCCCTCTTTT
>DAISZI010000008.1:803-18550 GCA_036824885.1 Oligoflexia bacterium | reverse complement strand
TTGACTACCAAATCTCTCCTTGCGCGCCAGGTTCTCAGACCCCGCCCAGTTCCTCAACCTCGCTAAAAACGGTCCTGAAATTTCGACGTCCATGAATAGGAATAGAACGTCCATTAGGAATCCCAACAATTTCGTGGCTCAATCACTTCACGCTTGCGCGTTCCGGCCCGCTAAATTTCGCTAGTTTATGCCTTACTGCTTTCGCAGCTAAACTTCGCTACATCATGGATTGCTACTCCTTTGATGAATGGACTTTCACCATTTAAATTTGATGCCCTTATCATGGCGCACCCTACCTTGATGCTACCGCAAGAGCTTCCATATGTTTTCTGAATATCACATAAAATAGATTCATCTCATGACGGTAGAGCTCTCATTTTTTTTTGCTCTTCCTCACGCAGATGCTTTATATTGTCTGTTTCGCCTTGGAGCATGTATTCCATGAGGCATTCATTTAAGTGGTCCCAGTCACGAAAAACAATGCCATCATGATTGACTCGATTTTTAATGCTACTAGTATAGCTTCTAATGTCTCTTTCAACATCACCCTTTTCGTTTCCTTTTCCAAAGAGAGCAAGGAAAAAGTCCAAATCCATAGTAGGCTATTGCTCGATTAAAATTTTTTGTATAGATTTGTCTATGATCTGGAAAAATTTTGCTAACAACTGATGACAGATTGTCAAAGCGTACGTTTTTAGTCATTCCAGCAATTACTTCAAAAAAAGAGTGCATTGCGTCGATAAAAAAAACGTAATTTTTAAAGGGATATCTTTTGACGCGACAAGTATCGCTATACGGAAGTGTGCCAAAATGGAGATGAACGATCCCACCATCGACAAACGGAAGCTCTACTTTTTCTTTGAAATCAAACTGAGATTACTCTGCAGGTTCATATTTCTGTTCAAAAAACCGCTCTTGAGTTTTCACGGGTCTGAGACCAATAATTTTACAATTGATCGTCCGCTCGGATCCTAGGTAGCCTTGAGGAATCAAAAGCTCGTAAATTTCTCGATCTGTTAATCCCGGTGTTCAATTTAACCATTGTTGAATTTTTTCTTCATAGCCTTTTAAAGGGTCTATCCAAGTCGATTTCACCCTGTTTTATACTTGGGAGGGGTATTCGATTTTAGGTACTTTGAAACTGTTTTTGGATTAAGTCCCACCTTTTCTGCTATTTTGACTTGACTCAGTCCCTCATCTCGTAATTTTCTAATTTTTTCAAACATATAACTACTCATCTCAACATCTTCCTCGCTTCTGCTTTTTTCGAAACATCTTACCAGGCGAGTCAGGCACTCAGTGCGTTTATTCAATTAAAAGGGACGGCTGACCCCGCACCCTCGGATATCTACAGAGAGGGCCATACTAGAATTTTTTTTTATTTAGTTAGCATTGATTTATTTTGAGTACCCCGCAGGGGCTCCACTTTCTATTGTCCACAAGCAATGTGCCCCCACGGTTTAAATTTATCCTTATATCCAAGGGTTAGAAAAGGCCACTTTTTGTTGTTTTAATTTAATCGATAGATTCTATTTAAATGATTCACCTTTTTCTCCCATTTTAAAGGACCAATGCAGTCTGAATCAGATGAGTTTTTTTTGGGAGAATCCTTCCACTTGAAGCCAATGTTTTTTCGATGTATCTACTAAATTAGTGCAACAAGAATTCAGAAGAAAAGTCAATAGTTTTAGGTCGTTGTAAAGCTAAATTTCCATTTCTGTCTTCAGCTGAATGTCTTCGCTTGAGGTATTTTTCTGAGTCAACATAAGGTCTATTCTGACCTAAAAAGGTCGATAAATATCCACTTTCTATTGTCGACACCCTTCATATTCAATTGTCGGCTTACACCTTCTAGAATCAACCGTTATAGCGGTACTTTTCACGCTTGCGTTTTTCGAACTCCACCCTTTTCAAAGAAGCTTACCGTCGAACCTGAAGAGAAACCTGATGCAAATGGAGTCCTGCCAGGAGCGCATAGGATACGAAGGATCAAAAAGGCTTCCACAAGAATTCCAGATTGTCTTGTAATTGACTAAGATCCAAAAAACAAAAAATGCACTAAATAAATGGATAAATGGGAGCCCATCATCAAAACAGCGTCTATTTTCATAATGACGCATGCCCTACCAACCCCAGCTTTAGCCAATCAAAGCAACTTAAAAAGATATTTCACACTCTCATCAGAGATATTTAGAAAAGGTCTTAACTCAAATGAAGGTCTTTCTTTTTTTACTAGCAGCATGATTCAACTTTAAATCAAGGCATTTGATACTCTCATCGAAACCCCAAAAACAATAGAAGGACAGAGTCCTGTTGCAGCTTTAGACTGCCTGTTTCCTATTGGTTCGCGCATTCTTTATTGTACCCTTTCATGAATTTGAACACGGAAGAGTGAGCTTATCGCAATAATTTAACTATACTTATAGCACTAATGCGTTTGATAGGAGAGCATCGAGAATATCTAACTTGGAGTCTTTCTTTCTACCGTCTTTTTACGTCACCCTTCGGTTTTCCAGGAGCGGCTCCAGCTAGCACTCAATCAGTTTCTCCCTTAAAAAATTGTCTAACTGCCATTAAATCAATACTATGGCAACGAAGGACTGCGCATTATTCTTAGTGCCGGTGGGATCAACAATCAAATGCTTCTGGCCAAGAAAGTAGTCGACTTAACTTATATAGGCTATGGACATATTACGTATTTTCAACATTATATAGGAAATAAAATAATTGGATTTATTTATGCTCGCATCGATCGCTCTTCGATTTCATCTGAGTCAGAATTTTCAATCAACTCTGACATCAAATCTATTTTAATCGACTACCAACAGAAGAATTATAAGATATCGCATACAAGGATTGAAACCCAATCGCTTCTATCACTTCTGAGTGGAACAACGGCAGCCTTTCTCATAGGTTACGCCATTATTTTTCTAAAGGAGATCCTAGTGTCAAAGCGCTTAAAATCGAAGGAGTTCGTGTTTCCAATATTAATACCTACATCAATGCCAGAGGACTTTATTATGAATTTTGAGCAGATATCGATTAAATAACAATTTCTTTTTTGATTGGTGTACGAAAAGATAATGGCGGGAGATACAGATCATCAACTTACCCCTAAAATACATTATCAATTAGCTTCCATTTTCTCCAATTTAAATGATTTTTGTCTTGCTTCGGATCTTAGCCGGAATAGGAGTCAGCATGGAATTAAAATGGGCACCTTATCATTTTCAAGGAGCTGATTTTCTCAAAACTTTTACTTATTTCATGAAGTACACTAACTACAATGCTTATACTCTTTACGAAGAAAGAAATATTCCTTTTTAAGCAAATAAAGACACGAGTCATGAGCTACTCGCAGGACTCAATTATCGACATTAAAAAAACGACGACAATCATTATAAATAAAGTTAATCCAAATCCCAAATCAACTTGAACAAGGTGACCCGAGGAAGCACAAACATCGCCACACGATTGAAATACGGATAACGATCTACATACAAAAGACCATCAGCGATGTGATTTTGATCATTGATAAAACCAAGAAAACTTGAAACAAAGACAGGAACTTGCACACCTAAACCAAAAGAAATCCTCAACTTACGCGAAATATAGGTTTCATAATCTATCCCAGGCGAAAAATAAAAAGCAGCAAATGCCAAGCGAGCCTGTGTTGCAATAGTCGTATCTTGAACCTTCAAAGAAGATAAATCACCCAAGAATAAAATATTTCGATAACCCAGGCCTAAACTAAAAGAGAATTTCTTCTTCCAAAAAAAATACCTCAGTCCTGATTCCACGGAAAAAATCCGAAAGGAAATGCGGCTCGTGCTGAAAGGGAATAAAAAGTACCCCCCATCTAAATAAGCAGCAAAGTTAGGATAATCTGAACGATGAACTTCCATACCGAGCATAATCGGCTGAATCAACCCTAACGAACCACGAGCAGCATAGTGATATCCATCAGCTCTTACCGAAGAACTCAAAACAAAAAGAACTAAAAAACTTCTTAAGGCGTAAGCAAAATATGATTGGAAACAATCCATAAATACTCATTGGTCGCAAAATGCGAAAATGGCTGAACAAAATCTCTTAAATGAGTAGGAACGATATAAAGATGCGCTCGATAAGCTCCTGGAAGAACCGTACTATAAGTCAAACTCTGATTGGTAGCACTTGCCACTACTTGATCTTGACCCTGTTTCATCACTTGTTTTAATTCAATGCGTATCTGAGGAGCACCCTTTAAGTTTCCAAAAATACCAGGAAGCGCTACCTGAAAGGTCGCCTGACCCCCATTTAATGACACACGATCGCCTACATTAACCGTCGTTCCTGAAACTTCTGCATTAAAATCCATACCCATCGGAGTCCCTAAACCCTCGACCACTAAAAAACTCCGGCTTGACTGCAACGAAGTGGTAATAGAACCCAAAGTGCGATCCTGGGTAAAGAAAAAATTACTAACAAACCGCGTCATTCTTCGAAAAGAATCAAATCGTTCTCCATCTGAAACAATCTGCGCTAAAACATTTTCGTGAGCATCATTGCCTGTTAACCCCGTGATATTCTTGGAATTATTCTGAATATAAGTATTCCATTTTTGAAAATAAATCGAAGGATAATCCATGATACCTAAAAAAGAAAAATCAGGATTCAAACGACGATAAGGATCAATCAAATAACTAAGCATCGCTGGTAAATGCTCAAAAGGAGGAAGATGCAAATCCATCAATCGAATTTTAGGATCTGTCATCGCATGAATATTATGAATCTCTAAAGCAACTGGATTATAATTTTCAATGTCCTCATCAGTCCAACGCTCAGTATGAGGAATCACGAGCAAACCACCTGCCGCTTGCAGTTGAGTCCTTAAACTCGATGTCCCACTTTGATACAAATTCTGTAAATCTGTAGAAGAAGGTGCACTCAAATGACCTCGCATAGCAAGAACCATCGTGACTGTGTCTTCAAACCCTACCGTCCACTGAGGCAAAAACCCATCAGAACATCCTGAAAGCTGATTCAGATAAGCAATTCCATTCGAAGAAGTCGTTTGATCTCCCGGCTGAACCATTAAAAGATCAGAAAAATCGTAAAAAGCCATATTCGCCGGATGATCTGTCAAAAAAGCAAAATCAATATGGTTTTCACACATAGCCAAACGCAAATGAGATAAACATGAAGCATTTACAACTCCATTCACCACTCCTTTCTTATCGCAAGCATCCCAAGAATAGGGAGAATGCAAATGCGTAATCACTCGAGCATAAGAAAAACCTCGGATGGTCCCTAACAAAGAAGCATCAGGCAACTGACGCGTATAATCAGGAGAAGAACAAGACGCCAAAAAAAAAAGCGCAAATAAAAAAAATCTCATCCTGACACACGAGGAACAAATACTTCAGACCCAGCTGAAGTCAACGGAACCTGTATAGGTAAATACGAAGGAATGCCATGGACGATTTCATAGCAGCTGGGATCTTGAAATATTTCAACTAAAAGTCTACGATGAATCTCATGACCCGCTCGATGAAGCCTCACAAAACCACGCATAGGGTAGCCCGCTAACATAAAATCTCCCAAAGCATCCATGACTTTATGCCGCGCAAACTCATTAGAAAACCTCAATCCCTCAGGATTTAAAAGCTTCTGCTGATCTAAAATCACCGTATTCTCTAAGGAAGCACCCAATGCAAGCCCACGCGCTCTCAACAGCTTTTCATCAGCTAAAAAACCAAAAGTCCTTGCAGAAAGCAACAAATCTAACTGTGTCTTACCTTCTTCAAAAAAATACTCTTGGTACCCGATACAGTCATGATCCCAATCAATAGAGCCATGAATCTTGAATCCAGAAAAAGGCTCTACAAAAACCCAACTTTCACCTATCTGAATTTGAATCTTTTTTCGAATCACCAAATAAGATTGCTTCTTAAACTGGGATTCCACACCAGATTTTAAAATCGCTTGATAAAAAGCAATCGCACTTCCATCCATCGCTGGAAGCTCTGGACCACTGACCTCAACGATCGCATTGCTCACACCTGCACCATAAAACGCAGCAAGCAAATGCTCAACAGTACTCACCACAGAAGTTTCATCAAAACCTAACGCCGTCGCCAAACAAGTACTCACTACATTCTGATAAGAAGCTGTTACCCGGTAAGGTATATCGGTTCTCACAAAAACAATACCCTCATCCACAGAAGCAGGCTTCAAGCTGACCGTCACAGGCCTTCCAGAATGAAGTCCAATTCCCTGCAAAGAAATCGATTGCTTAAGAGTTTGCTGAAAGTTCATAATAGCTCCCATTAAAAATCCGTAAAAGCTTCCAAAAGCAAGATAATGCAATAAGCATACCAAAAAAAAGAAAATCCAATAAGAAAATAAAACTCATGATTTCAAGTCATTATCTTAGAGAAAGAAGAGAGCAAGCCCCTGACTGTGTTCTTTACGTTGCAAAGAGAAATTACTTGTCGTTTTTTTACTACAATCTCATCCCATGGGAGGATCGATCCAAATTCTTCCCAAATGCTCATAGGCCAAACGATTGGCAACCCGACCTCGTGGAGTTCGCTGCAAAAACCCCTGTTGAATCAAATACGGCTCATAAACATCCTCAAGTGTGTCTTTCTCCTCTCCAATAGCTGAAGAAAGAGTCTCAATACCCACAGGGCCTCCATCAAACTTATCCATGATCGTCAAAAGAAATTTACGATCCATTCCATCTAAACCTCGATGATCTACCTCAAGAAGCTTCAAAGCTTCTTGGGCCATCAATCGATCGATAGGAGCTTCAGACTCCTGCATGCGCACCTGAGCGTAATCACGCACTCTTTTTAAGAGCCTATTGGCAATACGCGGTGTCCCTCGAGCACGAATCGCAATCTCATTCGCACCTTCCTTCTTTAAAAGAATGCCTAAAAGTTGAGCAGAACGATTTAAAATCTGCTCAATCTCATGAACAGGATAGAAATCTAAGCGAAGATGTACCCCAAACCGATCCCTCAGTGGGTTAGACAATAAACCCATCCTCGTGGTTGCTCCGACTAACGTGAACCGCGGTAACTCAATACTGAGCGTACGAGCAGAAGGACCTTGACCTAAAATAAGGTCTAATTTGAAATCTTCCATCGCCCCGTAAAGGACTTCTTCAATAGGTTTCGGCAATCGATGAATTTCATCAATAAAAAGCACATCCCTTGGCTGCAAATTACTTAAAAGGGCCGCAAGATCCCCTTTTTTTTCTACATGAGGTCCTGTCACGGTATGCACACTAACAGCCATTTCATGAGCGATGATATGAGCAAGCGTCGTTTTTCCTAAACCAGGAGGCCCCACTAAAAGAACATGATCCAAAGCATCTTTTCGAGCACAAGCAGCTTGAATGAAAAGAGATAAATTCTCCTTGATTTTTTTTTGTCCCACATAGTCCTGAATACCTGCAGGACGCAAGGTCTTCTCTAAAGGAGGATGGCTCATTTACCCCACCTTCCTCAAAGCAATCCGAATTAAATCTTCCACTTTTTCCACTTGAAAATCAGGATCCTCTAAAATTTTAGTAAAAATACGCTGAATTTCTTGCTCCCGATACCCCAAATCTACCAGAGCTTCTTTAGCATCTTGAAAAATACGAGAATCACCTTGATTCACCTGAGAAGACCGACTCAACCCTACAAAAAGACCTTGCTCGACTTTTTTACGCACAGTATCCCTGAGCTCAAGCACCAATCGTGCCGCTGTTTTTTTACCGATACCCGAAACCTGCGTAAAAACTTCAGAATCTCCGTTGAAAAGAGCATCCAAAAGCCTTTGATGATCCAAAACAGATAAAATCCCCAAGGCACTTTTGGGTCCCACCCCACTCACACTCAGAAGCAATGTAAAAAGCACTTTCTCAGGTTTTGAAAAAAATCCAAAAAGATCAAAAGACTCTTCTTTCACATGGCTATAAATAAAAAACTCCGTTCTTTTTCCCACCACAAGTTGCCGGTAAACTTCATGGTGAGGCACAAAGACATGGTACCCCACCATACTTTCCTCTCCCACCCCGAGAAGCACCTTACCTTCGTCATTTTCTAAAAGAATTCCACGCAAATAACCAATCATGATTTCACTGCCTTATGTGCTAACGCCTCAGAAATTGATTGCTTTTTCTTACTCAAGCCAAGCTGCAATCTCGCTGCATAAGCATGACAAATAGCAAGTGCCAACGCATCCGAAGCATCTAAACCTTCCTGTAAAACAGGCTCACTTAACAAAAGTTTCACCATATAAAAAACCCGATCCTTAGCAATCTGACCATAGCCTCCCACCACTTTTTTCACTTCCGTAGGACTATACTGAGCCACACTCAGTGAAGCCGCTTTACCCGCAACGATGGCAGCAGCCTGCGCTTGTCCCAATTTCAAACTAGAAAGAGCTGATTTGGCAAAAAAAACTTTTTCAATCGCCATCACCTCAGGACGCAATTTCTCAATGATTTTGGTAAGCTCGGTATAAATAGCATACAACCGATCTTCCAAGGCCTTTTCTTTTTGCATCACAAAAAGCGTTCCATGTTCGATATAACGTAATTTTCCAGCTAAAAACTCAACGCAACCATAACCGGTCCGACGCGAACCAGGATCCACACCCAAAATTCTCACTCTAAAATCCGATCATAAATACGGTAAGTTTTCGTCTTTTGAGCATCCATCACCATCAGTGCCTTTCGCATCGCTTCGTTATCCTCCAAAATCCAAGAAGCCTCCCCCACAGGATACCCCAGCTCAGGTCCACGCTTAAAATATTCTGTATAAAATATAGGCCCCACTCCCAAAGACTGGTACTTCTTTTTAATCCCTAAAGTGACAATACGACACCGATTCATCACTTTTTTTCTACCAGGACCCTTCAAATACCAAAAAAGCTTGAGCCAACCCCAAGGTAAAAGCTTACCATTTTTTACTTTTTTTAAAATCTGATTCACATCAGGCAAAGCCAAAGCAAACGCAATCGGCTCTCCTTCCCTCTCAGCGATCAAACAAAGACGGGGATCTAAAATCAATTTCAAATCACGCGCAATATGGCGAAACTCCTCAGGATCCAAAGGAACAAAACCCCAATTGCTTTCCCAAGCATCATTATAAATTGAAAGAATTGCATTTATTTCTTCATCAAAAGACTTCATACGAATGCCACGGAAGCAAACTTGATGGCGCTTTTGAAATCTTTCCGCATACGCAATCAAACGCGGCGAGCAGGTGATTTTTCGACCATCCAACTCGTAAGCATGAAGATCCTTTGCTTTTTTAAACCCCCAACCTTCCAGAAGTGCTCCATAAAAAGGAGGATGGTAATTCATCATGACCGTAGGCGAATCTGTAAATCCCTCAACCAAAAGACCACACTGGTAATTGGTACTTAAATCCACCGGACCTCGCAAACGCTCCATTCCCTGATTCTTAAGCCAAGAGGAGGCCTGATCCATCAGCAAACGCACCACCTCAGCGTCGTTGATCGTTTCAAAAAATCCAAAAAATCCAGTTTTCTCTTGATGAAAAGCATTGTGTGCTTCATCCACCACTGCAGCCACCCGACCCACACAACGATTCCCCTGAAACACCATCCATGCTTTCAGTTTCGCATGAGCAAAGAAAGGATTTTGCTTCTGATTCAAAAGCCCAGCAACCGAAGCTCTCAGAGGAGGAACCCAGTGGGCATCCGCATCGTACAAAGACCATGGCAAGGCAATGAATTCAGACCAATCTCGCGAAGTCTCAATCGACTTCATTTGAAGTGTTTTACCCATAGCACCAAGTTACAAGTTTCTTGAACAAAAAACTAGTCCTTCAACTGGATGCTTTCACTCAGCAGTGACTCCTATGGGAAAGAGCCATAAGCTTTTTCATGAAACGAACTGATTTGATATTTTTAGGACAAAAAAAGAGGCCCAAAACCGCGTCTCGCAGAGCTACCCAAACGAACTTTTTTTTTGGGCGTCGATTCAGCGAACTTTGGGTTGATAGCCCTATGTTCAACGGCGTCCAAATAAAACTGCATCCCAATTTGAGCTAACTTGCATTATTCAATGCACATCCATGATCCGACCCGATCTTTGGGCAGGCTTAATCACATAAAGAGGAATAAAGGCCAAAGCGACAACACCTAAAATAACCCAACAAAGCTGCTGAAAACTCATGACAAAAACCTGTCCAAGGGCTCGGTAATGGATACTTCTCAAGGCAATGGATTCAGGGTTCCAAAGGCCCAATGCATCAGCAAATCCACTCCAAGGAATCTCTTGACCTTGCACATAAGCTTGATAGCCAGCCGGATTCAACAAACTCACAGAAGTTAAAAGATCGTTATAATTTTGAGCACTAAATCGGGTAATGAGGGTATCTAACAAGGCAATGCCAATACTACCGCCTAATTGCCGAAAAAAATTCTGCATTCCTGCAACCTGTCCCAAAGCTTCTCCTCGAAAAGCCCCTAACACCATCTGGTTGATCGGAATAAACAAAAATGCCATACCTACTCCACGAAGAATGAGCGGAGCTAAAATCTCACGAGGTCCTGTATCCATCGAAAATTGCGTCATCTGAAGCACCGAAAGAATACCCAGACCAAAACCCAGAAAAGCCAATAATTTCGGACTCACGCGAGAGACTAAAAGCCCGACAGGAAGCATAAAAAGTGCAGTTGCAACAGACCCCGGCATAAAAAGCCAACCCACTTGGGTAGCTGTCATCTGTGGTAACGCGGATGCTACAAAAACAGGAATCGCAAAAGTCAAAGAATAGAGCATCACCCCTAAACACATCATGAGCATGGTTCCAGAACGAAGGACATTATACTTAAACAAAGAAAGATTCATGATAGGATTTTCAATTTTAAGTTCCCAATAGATAAAAAAAGCAATCCCTAAAAAAGCCAAGCCGGAACAACTTCGAATCCCTAACGAATCCCAGCCATCTGTTTCTCCTCGCTCCAAAACGTATTGCAAGCAACCTATCCCCAAACAAAGCAACCCTAACCCCAACCAATCTACATTACTTTTTTTCTGGGTATAAGAGGTATCAGGCACATTCCACCAAGATAAAGAAGCTGCAAGAAAACCCAAAGGAACATTGATATTAAAAATAGAACGCCATCCAAAATGATCGGTGAGGTAACCTCCAATGCTAGGACCTAAAGCAGGACCGACCATCACACTTAACCCAAAAATGGCCATAGCCATGCCCGCTTTTTCCGGAGGAAATTGTTCCTGAATTAAAGACTGAGAAGTGGGTAACAAAGCACCCCCTGCAGCTCCCTGCAAAATTCTAAAAAAAATCAAAAACCCCAAATTAGGAGCAATACCGCAAGCAAAAGAAGCCACGGTAAAGATTAAAATAGCGCTCGTGAAATAGTTCTTTCTTCCCATACGAGAACCAATCCAAGCCGCAATGGGTAAGACAATAGAATTGGCGATCATGTAGCCTGTACTCACCCAGCTTATTTCATTTAAGGTTGCACCGATATTGCCCATCATGCTGGGAATAGCCACATTGACAATGGAAGAATCTAAAATCTCAAGTAAAGAAGCCAAAGCTGCGGTTAACACAATCAATACGATGCGAAGCTGGGTTCGATGCTCCATCAACGTACTTTAATCCTAACCTCTGCAGACAGCCCTGCTTGAAGTACGTCAACATCAGATGATGATAAATTTAAAAGTTGAATTCTCACGGGAATTCTTTGTACCACTTTCGTAAAATTACCTGTGGCATTATCAGGAGGCAGCAAACTAAAAGTTGCCCCAGTTGCAGGGCTAATGCTTTCCACCAAAGCATGAAAAGACCGCCTTGATAAGGCATCTACCTCGACATGAACGCTATTGCCTTTTTTCACAAGGGCTATATCTGTCTCTTTTAAATTAGCCACGACCCAACGATCCTGTCCCCCCACAAACCCAAAAAGAGGCTGACCTACATGAGTGAACATACCTACTTCCACCGATTTACGCGCAATCTTCCCATCGACAGGAGCAATAATCTTCGTATAGCTTAATTTCAGAGAAGCCTCAGCTACCTGCGCTTGAGCAGATTTTAATTTCTGCTTCAAAGATCGATAAACCGTCTCAGAAGTATCTAATTTTTCCTGAGTGGCAGCACCGGTTTTTACAAGCTTCAACGCACGCTCATAATGAATTGATGCCCCTTTGACTTCAGCTTCAATGGCTTCCATTTCTGAGCGAAGATGAAGAAGCGTATTTTGAAAATCTGTGGGATCAATCTCCGCTAAAACCTGCCCCTTTTGCACTTTTTCATTTTCTTCTACTAATACGCGAATAATCACCCCAGCAACACGCGAAGAAAGCAAAGTGCTATTGCCTTGAACACTCGCATTATCCGTCCCAACAAAGAAGTAGCTCTGGTATCCTAGGTAAGAGCCTATCCCAAACACCACCAGCACAATAGCCATAGCAATGCTTTTCTTTCGTTTTTTTGCTTCTTCAGAAACCAATGGACTAGATGAACTCATCAAGCATCCTTCCTAGTGCAAGCTCTAAACGAACCTGTGCTTCCGCTGAACTCAATTGCGCATTCACAGATCCTGCTCGAGCTCTGATTAAATCTAACTCCGCATCTAAAACCTCCGTGCTTGTTCTAGATCCGAGCTTTTGCTCCTCCCGAGCAAGACGAACACTTTCTTCTGACTGCCGAATACTTAATTGCTTCCAATGATACCTCTCCACACTACTGATCCATTTTCTTTTCCAATAAGCAAAATCGTAAGGTGCTCGCATCTGCAAAAGCTGCAAAGATTTTTCAAGAGCAACCCCTCCATAATGGGTTTGCTGAGCAACGGAATAGGAAACCCCGCCATCAAAAAGATTCCATCTGAGAAAAACACCTAAATTATAAGCAGGTTGAAAATTTCCAGTATTAATGACAATACCTTGATAAATTTGAGCATTATAAAGCATATATTGTCCTGCCAAATTGATGGATGGAACAAACCACAAACTCTGAGCCTGACTCAAAGTATGAGCCGACTGTGTCTTCAAACTCAATGCCCGAAGATCTAAACGCTTTTGCTCCCCTTGAGAATAAGTAAGCTTCTTCACTTTTTTTAAAACGCTATCTTCAGGAACAGGAAGAAAACCCTCCATCTCACGATCATCTTTATGAATTCCTATGAGTTCATTTAATTTTTCACGAGATAACTCGACATTATCATCGGCATCCATCGCATCTGATCGCGCTTCACTTAATTGAACCTGAATACGAAGCTCATCGTAATGGGTGGCAACACCTCCGGCTTTTTGAACCTTAACCTGATTTAAATGGTCTTCCAAAGTCGTAACATTCTGATATGCCACTTTCTTCAAATCTAAAGCAGCAAGCGCTCGATAAAAAGCCATCCTAACATCTTGTGTCAGCTCAAACTCAGCCTGCTTCCACTCATTTTCTAAAGCAGCCTGCATCGAGGAAGCAGCTTGGTAATGCTTAATATTAGCGAATCCATTAAAAATAGGCATTGTGAAATCAACACTGAACTGATCTCTAGGATACATCCCAGGAAAACTCATGTTCATACCAGAAAAATTCATAGTAGAAAACACATATTTCTTTTTAAAAAAATGCTGAGCTGAAAAACCCATACGAGGTAAAAAACCACTTCCAAAAGCTTCTGCTTTTTTCCAACCTGCTTGCTCATAAAGCGCTTGCGCTTTTTTCAAAGTAGAAGACTCTTGTAAAGCCTGCTTGACAGCAACATGCAAAGTTAACTTTTCCGAAGAAGCTGCCCAACGAGGTAACGCCAAAAACAGAAAAAAATATACACAATTCACCACTCATGTATCATCCGCAAATTCAAAAAGAAATCAACAAAAAGAATCGATATTAAGAAATTTTATTGTAAAAAAACCATTCTTATCATGTCAATGGTATAAAATTGACTAAAAATCTTTTTTATTGTTTATTTTTTATGTAAACTTAGCTCAAGCAATACCTTCGGTGACAAAACAACCCCCCCTTAAAATCTGATCCATCAAGAAGCAGCAATAGCTTCCTAAAAACTTCATGGATCGTTTTGAAGAACTTGAATTTGACACCTTCAAAAACCTAGAATCCGAGCGCAGACTTTCCTGGACTCGTAAAAATTCTCTGTCAGAATTTGACCAAAATCCAATCACTTCTTCTAAAAAACACTTAAAGCGGGAGATAAAAAATACAATGCTACACAATTTCCAAGTCTCAAAGCTCCTGCTTACAAGTCAGCAATCAATCACGAGCTATCAAGTATAACCATAGCAAGTCACAAAATTCAATCACGATACTTTTAAAAAACAAGAACCAGGATCAAATTTTATTGGAATTCCTGTTTTGACCTGCAACTTGAGTTTCTTTCTTGGACGTCATTCCTGCATGAGCAAGAAGCCTTGCCATTATCGCTTAGGATGCACCTCGAGCTTATAATCATTGGGACGCACCTGGATCCTAACAAGGTAGGCCTTTGAAGCCTCCAAAGACTGCTGATTCATTTTTTCCACAACAGTTGACAAAACTTTTACTTCCTGAGCTCCTAAAAAAGGAGCATAATAACAATAGGACTGAGGATCTTGAGTTGTGTTCAAAATATCTTCCATCTTTTGGAAATCACGCAAAAACCCATCCTCTACTCGTACTTGAGAAGACCCAGATTCCGAAAATCTAAAATCATTCGTCAAAGGAACTTGTTCTACCGCAGAAGAAAAATCCTCCTTTGACTTAGTATTCAAAGCTATAAGCGATTTTTGAAAAGAAAGAAACAATCGAGCATTTGGCAGAACTGCATATTGGATTTGATACACAGTCCCAGGTCCACGAGATTGGATCCGAGATCCAAGAAAATGATTATGACAATTAGCGTAACTCAATCGGAAAGAATCTAAAAAAAAAAGCCACAAATCACTATTCTCAGACAGTGCTGCCAGAGAAAAATTTCTCCAATCGAGATCTGAAATCTTCTCCTGATCTGGATCTTCCTTCTTATGGAGAACAAACTGACCCTCAACAGCACTAATATCCCATTTACCCGTTCGACAACTCGAAGCCAGAAGAAAAACCAACACAATGATCAAACTACGAATACACAACACAGCAACTCTCCGCTTCGACATTCTACATCAAATCCGAAAATTTATCAACATTTATACGAATCAATTTTTTCAAATGATCACTAGCCGGGCGCTTTTTCAAAGAAAGACATAAATCTTCTTGATTTAATATGCATGCAAGCCGTAATCTTCTTCATACCTGGTCAGGCAACCTGCATGTCTGAGTGGATCAAGTTTCTCAATTCTGCTGTAGCCTCGTTTTTGGCATCGAAGCTGACTGCGTCTTTTTAAGATTAAAAGAATTTACATTTTAGGACTGATACTTATTGCGGATAAATGAGCGTTCGGATAGTTCCTCCCTAAAAAGGGCTTCCAGCAGAAACCCTTAAGCTTCTCTTCGCTGCGTGAAAATGGGTTCATTCAAGAGCTATTGTACATGAAATTTTCAATCCTATCCCAACATCGTCCTTAAAATCTGAACGCATTCGATCACTTCGATTCTATCTTCGATCGAAAAAATTCTTGCAAAGTCTCGAGTTTTCATTGGGCTCCTGAGAGCTTATTGCCAAGCTTTGACGATCAGAATGCCTCTACTAGTTCAATACCCTCATTCTAGGCTTTCAAAAATTAGGACGAACTTAAAATCAAGGTAACTTATGTCGATAGCCACAAAGATGAACCTTACTAAAATCGAAATCAACCAAGAGAAAAAGCGTCAACTTGTCACGAAAAAAGCTTCACAAGCTGTTGCAACTCTCTTGGGTGGGCACAAAAAAAGTGATACGACGAAGGCTCTGTTCTTTGATCTTTAGCCTCATACCAAAGACCCCGTGAAGCGTTGCAGTCAGGCAATTCCACTTGAACAGACTCAAAAAGAAAGAAGCTACAAATTCGAATTACACCAAACGGACGTTTCCAAGATTCCCTCGAAAAAAAAACATGCCATGTAAATTGGGAAAACTTTAGGAATCAACTACAAGCAGTTTTTATCAAATGCACGATGCTTTCTTTGCCACTTTAGAAGAATTTGAAAATGAATTCGGTCTTAAAATTGACGCCGAAAAAGAATTCCAAGAGTGCTACAGCATCGCCTCAAATACTTCTATGAGTAACTCACGACATCACAATTTTTACTTCAGTCCCAGGAAAGACTCCCTCGAATCTCTTTTTACCTCTTCTCTCAAATGGAAATCTGCTGAGTGAACTTTACTCAGCAATAGACCTTAACCCATCGCCTTTTGATCCGCTGATCTCAAGTAATGAGCCTTCGCCAAATGGTCCAACTCCTGCTTTTTTTCAGAATTACCAATGATATTGAACTCCTGACCCAGCTTTTCAAAAACCTGCAATACAGTATCGAGCTCTTCCTCGCAATGGGATGCCATATAACTCGTACGGATCATCGCACAACCCTCAGGAACGGCAGGACGCACTACCGGTGTGACAAAAACCCCTTCTTCATAAAGTCGCTGACTGAAAGCAAAGGCCATATAATCATCCCCGATGAGTATAGGGATGATCGGCGTTTGACTGCCTAATGTATTAAAGCCTAAAGCATTCAACCCATTTTTCATTTTTTCTACGTTTTTTCGTAAATTTTCTAAATGCACGGGCTCTTCTTGAACGAGCGTCAGACACTCAAGCACTGTCGCCACCGCAGCAGGCGGCATCGCCGCACTAAAAATGAAAGGACGACATTTATGCTTAATATAATGGATGAGATCCTTCTCTCCGGCAACAAAGCCCCCAATCGACGCAAAAGACTTGGAAAAAGTCCCTACCACCAAATCAGACCTTACCACTTTTCCAAAATGAAATTCCGTACCTTGACCCTTGGGCCCTAAAACCCCCAGAGCATGAGCATCATCCACATAAAACTTACATTCGTACTTAGCTGCCAATGCTGCAGCTTCTTCAAACCGAAAAATATCCCCCGACATAGAGAAAACGCCATCAGCTACAATCAAAGCACCTTGGTACTTATCTCGGCTGCGCTTCAAAACCCTTTCCAAATCATCCATATCATTATGCTTGAACTTCACTGTGTCCCCCAAGGCCACCTGAGTTCCCTCAATAATGGAAGCATGATTCTCCCGATCACTGTAAATGACGTCATTTCTACCAACTAAACAAGATAAAGCCCCCTGATTAGACAAAAACCCTGTACTAAACACGAGGCAGTCTTCTTTTTCTAAAAAAACAGCAAGTCTTTTCTCAAGTTCCTCATGCAACGAAAGATTACCATTGAGAAACCGAGACCCCGTGCACCCCGTTCCAAAAACATCTATAGCGTGCTTAGCCGCAGCGCGAACCTTAGGATGATGGGTAAAACCTAAATAATTGTTCGATCCAATCATGATCCTACGTTTACCATGAGTCACCACACTCGAACCAATAGTTGACTCAATAGGACGAAAATAAGGATAAATACCAGCCTCTTGTACACGCTTAGCATCCTCATAAATACGACACTTTTCAAAAAGATCTCTCATTAAACCCACCTACCTAAGATCACAAAGGGATCAATGTAACATTGACTGATCTGAGCGTCAAATCATGCGAGGCTGTTTTTTGCCTTAAGTGACAGGACCATTGAAGCCCCCACCCTCTCAAAAAACCCATCAGCTTGTGCAAACCCTTGTGACGAGCCTTTTAAGCACTTACCTGCCAGGCTCAA
>DAISZI010000008.1:0-793 GCA_036824885.1 Oligoflexia bacterium | reverse complement strand
AATCAATCAACTCACTCTCGATGAACTTCAACGCCCGGGACCCCCCCAGGACTACACCCAAGTTTTTTTTACAAAAATCTCGCTTCAGTCAAACCAAATCCCTTCGCCACTTCATGCCAAAAAATTTCCTCTCAGAAACCTCGAATCTCCTCCCAGAAGACCTAAAACACAAACAATGCCTCTAAATCCAAATAAATATCTACGTATACTCATGCCAGCCAAAATAACTACAAACCCTGCTGTCCAAAGCCATTGTGTGCTTCTTCTTTCTGTCTTAAAAAAAATGAAATTATTGCTAACGATAGAAAATATCAGAAGATAAGAAAAAAATAGCAATTAGCGATTCTTTGTTAAATTTTACTCATAGAATTTTACTTCGAAAATGACAATGATGACAGTTAACTATCAATAGATATTAATTAGTTATATAAAAAATTATTTTAGTTTAAATATATAATATATTAGTTCAAAACTCGTCACTCTTAAAAAAATGATGGACAGATTGTAAAAATAGATTTTTGAACATCATTTAAAATTACTTTAATTTTGAATTTTTTTTAATAATTCTATGAATCAAAATTTTTCATTTGCGAAAAAGCATTAAAAACTCTGAAGAGAGAAAATAAAGGTAGAAAGTGAGCAGTTGTGTTTAGATGTTTAAGACGAACACGCACTGTCAAGTAGTGTAGATTGTATTCGCATTAAGTTCATAACAAAATAAGATGCTATAAATATTTTAACTTGAGAGTGACGAGTTTTAGTGTGCTGCGTTATAGATTTAAACTAAAGTAAT
>DAISZI010000150.1:0-4545 GCA_036824885.1 Oligoflexia bacterium | reverse complement strand
ATGAATAAACCACCAATTGCAGTACTATAAAGTTGAAGCTCGCTTGTAATACCACTTGCACGCCAAAGTTGGAAGAACCCAGACGTAATTTGAATTCCTTGGAATCCACCACCAACGTCTCCATTGAGGATTTCTTGACCCACAATAGGCCAAACCACCTGAGCACTTGGTTTGATGTGAGTTGGATCACTTACCCAGGCTTCATAATTTGAAAAACGTGCGCCATGAAAATACATTCCGCTTAACCAAATGAAGATAATGCCAAGTTGACCAAAGTGAGCACTAAAGACTTTTCTTGAAATATCTTCTAAATCTGTTGTGTGACTATCAAAATCATGTGCATCTGCGTGTAAATTCCAGATCCATGTTGTTGTGCTTGGGCCTTTTGCTAATGTACGTGAAAAATGTCCAGGTTTTGCCCATTTCTCAAATGAAGTAGGTACTGGATCTCGATCAACAACAATTTTGACTTTTTTAGCCTCAAGTTCTGGAGGGGTAATAGTCATGTGTTTTCTCCTTTTTTTTGAAGATCCGAAATCCGCAATGAGGTATCTAAGGAACGGCAGATATAGACCACGTGTGAGGGACTCTACATGCTGATACGCTGCCGCTCCTTGATCGTACATATGCAGCCTCCGGTAAACTTAAGAATGTATATAAATCAAGTACGGGGCATGAAACCGAGAAGGCTACAAATGATGAGAGCACTTATGAGGTCAGCTCAAATGAGCCTAAAATGATTCATCACTTCTAACTGAGGAGGCGATTCGTTTCAAGTTATCAGTTGATTTATACTAGCAGTTGTAGACTTAAGGATGGTCCATAATGGTCCTTCCTCTCCATGGATCTAAACTTCATTTCTAAGCTTTTGGTCTAGATGTGACTCTGTGAACAAAAGTCGAGAGTCAAGATGGAAAAATAACTCAGATGAAAGGTTCGGAATCATTCACATTATTCAGTCAACGAGCTACGTAGAGCTAGTAAATTCTTTTGAGCCCTAATATCTCGAATCTGATTTTTAGAATTCAAAATCGATACGAACCAGGAAATCATGCTTTTTTTTGCATTCTCTCCTCTATGTTTTCTATCATCTATTATTTCATAAAAACGACTTGCTTCAGGGACTTCAAGCGTTTAAAGATCTATAAAAGTCAAGAAAGTTTGAGTTTCCTTAGTCCGAGAAAGGACAACGGATTTTGGTGCGAGATTGAATGATATAGTGGCTAAGTCACGTTACGACATATAGGATAAGAATTTTTTATCTTGTTTCACGATCATTTGCAACTTAAACTACAAGTCTGTCTATTCGTATTGTGTATGGTCGAAAATTTCTTTATGCGTCCTTAAAGTATAAGCAAGTACCCACAAACTGGGTAAAAGAACAAACATCTTCTTTGATGTTTAGAAGAAAGCGAGCAAATCTTTTCATGGTCGAGAAACTTGAAAGGATTTTGGGTCAAGATTGGCTCATACGTTAGCTTAAGCCTCCTTCATGCGAATAGGTGGCTTAGTATAAATCCGCTGTTTTATGCCTTACACGTAACGGTTCTTGTCTACATGCATGCACTCTAACGTAGGAGGCAAATAAAACACCCAAAAAAGCTATTTAATTACCTGCAGGACCATACATAAGGGATCCACGGGTTGGCTGGGGAGCTTTACTGCCCCCCTGGTTCTTTTTTTGCTGTACTTGTTGGTATTGTTTTAGTATTTGCACTGCTACGAGCTTTGCTGGTTACTTAAAATCTTATGAAAGTGTGGAGCAAGAGCGCCTGAAACGTTTATCAGGGGCGAATCAAAGGATCGCGATTCCCTGAGAACGCTTCTCTAATTTGCAAAACCAAAAACGCGACTAAAGGCTTCTTGAACCTTTGAGCCTGAATCAATTGATTCAAGTGGATCTTTGCGTAATCGATGACGTAAACAAAGCGCAATAATTTGATAAATATCTTGAGGGGTTACTTTGTTTCGTCCATCAAATGCAGCAATTGCTTTTGCGGCTCGTGATGAAACAATATCACCTCGTAGACCATCAACATTTAATTCAGAACAAATTTTAGAAATATTCACACGAAGTTCATAAGAAAGTTCAACTTGTGATAAAATTTCTCTTGCTTGAACAATTTTTTCTCGCAACTCTTGTTGAGAAACGAAAAAATCTTTTTGAAAAGCTATTGGATTTTGATCAAAACTTGTTCTTTGTTCTACAATTTTCACACGCAATTCTGGTTCTTTTACAGTTCCAATTTGTGCGTGCATACCAAAACGATCTAATAATTGTGGACGAAGTTCACCTTCTTCAGGGTTTCCTGAGCCTACAAGAATAAATCTCGCTGGATGACGAATTGAAACACCTTCACGTTCCACAGTATTCCATCCTGATGCAGCAGAATCCAAAAGAACATCAACGAGGTGATCATCTAAAAGATTGATTTCATCCACATATAAAATTCCACGGTTTGCTTTTGCAAGTAATCCCGGTTCAAATGCTTTGACTCCTTCTGTCAAGGCTTTTTCAATATCGATTGTTCCACAAACACGATCTTCAGTCGCTCCAAGGGGTAAGTCAACCATTGAAATTTTTACTTTACTCACCGAAAGTGGTTCTTGTTTCTGAATCAGTTCACGAACAGCATCACTCATTCCCTCAGGATCAACAGGATCCGAATTAAAGGGGTCATTTGTTACAACTTCAATTTCTGGTAAAAGATCAACAAGTGCACGAACAGTTGTTGATTTCCCTGTTCCACGATCTCCCATGATCATTACGCCACCAATTTTCGGATCGATAACATTTAAAATAAGTGCAAGTTTCATTTCTTCTTGGCCTACAATTGCTGTGAAGGGGAAGACAGGACGTTCGTTTTGAGCAAGAGTCATATATTTTCTTTTCAGATAGATCAGGCATGATGAATCATGATCAGGGAGAAGGCATCAGAGAGAAGCTTGATCAGGGAGAAGCGTAGCTTCTCTCTGATTCTTCTCGATCTGTCTACAGCCACACCTGCTGACGCATCAAATGTGCGCTTATGTCAATCCTTCTCTTTGGTTCAGATCTCCTCATTCCGAAAATCATTTCGAACAAAAAAAGGAGAAAAGATGCTTTTGTAAAATTCATGTCAGAAGCCACGAAGGTTATTTTCATCGAATGAAGAACCCACAAAGTGGGTCATACATTTGATACCCTTAGACTACAAAAGAGTTTAGAGCTCCAATTAAAAAAACTAAAAATAACCATCCTGTTGTTCCTGCAAAAACAATATTTTTTGATGAAGACCACCCGTCAGGTGAAGCTAAAACAACAGGAACACCGATGATCAGCGCAAACGAAAGGAAGATAAGGGCGAAAAGAAGAAATTGAAAAAGAAATAACATAAAAAAATTTCAAAATTTCTGAACGGTTGTTACGGTTGTTACTACAAACGAGATCAGGGGTGGCCTTTGTCGCGATTGATCCAAGCCGTTTCTGAGAGGTTTTATTCCTTCAAAACTCGAACAACTATTCTACAAAGCGGATCGTATTTAACGAAAACTTACAGAAGCTTGCCAAACAAAAGCGAGTAAGAAAAATAAAAGCGGAATAATGGGTAAAACATCTACAATCGGATCAAAGGGAGCGTAGGCTTCTGGAAGACGACCAAAAATTACTTCGTTTTGAAGAAAAGAAGAAAGCATGATAAATTCTTTAAATGATCACTTTGTTCGATCATGAATCAGCAAAGCTGATACGAATAAGAGATAAAATGAGCTATGCTCAAGATCAGGTTGAGAGCATCGTCAGGTCTGAGCTTTGCTCAAGCATGATGAACCTCCACTCTGATTCCGATCACCTCATACCTGATCGATCAGGGAGAGAGCGAATCAGGGTTGAGAGGATCGGAATCAGCTTCGCTGATCTTGAGCATAGCTCAAGATCAGGTCGAGAGCAGCGTGAGGTATGAGCTTCGCTCTCCTACTGAACCTCGCATCAGAAAAAAGCTACGCTTCTACCTGATCTTCTGATTCCGATCACCTCATACCTGATGAACCTCCACTCTGATTCTTAGGATCAAAAATCTAATTATAAATTTCCACCGCGAATATATAAAAAAACAACAACAATTGGACCTGCACCTAAAATAAGAAAAAGTGTTGCCAGTTGAGCAATAAGTTCTACAGTCATTTGAAATTTTCTCCTCTTCCGCTTTGCGGGGTGATTTTTTCAATATTTGCGGCTTGAGTAAATTCTGCTTATGGCTTCATCAGATACAAGCTCAGTTTTGCTCTGTATGGAGATAAGCTACGCTTATCAGAGCAAAAACAAAAAAAAGCAGTGTACCCTTTTAAATTAATATTATAGGTTTTAAAATAATACTATGAGTTTTTGTTCCCGTAATTCTATAATAAGTTGAGTTAATTCTATATAGCTATAAAATACTATACTATAGTATGAAAGAAGCAAGCCTAAGCATCAATACAGAAATTGTTAAGCCTATTAGAGAGAAGAAGATAACACCCTTTAGCGAACATGAGGCTCTAAAGAGAGCACCCAAAAAAATACCATGA
>DAISZI010000149.1:0-4553 GCA_036824885.1 Oligoflexia bacterium | reverse complement strand
AGTAAACCAAAAAAACTTACAATTTAGGCGGTGCGGGCAGCGCGTGGTCATTATTGAAAATCTATGGCCGTCATCACTGAGATACACGAAAAAGTATCGTGCCTGATATCGCGAAATTAAGTTATCTTTTTTTCTGAATAAGAATCTGAACTATGTATACCTCTTGTCCCTGGTCTTCTTCCCCCACACTTATGCTCTTCCTATGCATCCCGATTTGTCTGCTTTGTTTTCATCCTCTGGCTGACCCAAACCCCCGTCTTGCTCCTGAACCTCATAAGTAAGGTCAGACGCAGATTCAAAAACAGAATAGTTAATTCTGGCTTCGTCTCCACATCCTTCCCCACTTCCTACTGCAAACCCCCCATCAAGCTGAGTCACCACCCCATCATTTCCAGTAAGAAGACTTTACAAATTTTGATTTTTATCAATAAATTCCTCAACGACAAGCCCTATGTAAAGAACCCGCTACTTCAAAACAGCGACCGACTGCAATACAAGAATCTCAAAATTAAGCCCTATCTTGAATTTTTTTAACACTTCCTAAAACAGTTGTAAAAAACTTACCTATAACCTCCAAACCGACTTGGATTTCGAAGTTCGTTTGTTCTCTGATTTACTTTGGCGTATGAGTCTGATCCACCGGCCAAAAAATGACAAGACTCAGAACTTTTCTTCTAGAAACGATCTTTCAACTAACTTCATAAAAAACAACGCAAGCTTGCAAGTAGAGCTCCCTCACTATCTGAATTATTCTCAATCCTAATTGAAACTCAAGAAACAGCCTGCCTCTTGATTTTACAAAAAAACTATCAATCGTTAAACTTGCTTATTTTGCATTTCACATTTCAACATTTTATTCAAATTAAAAACGACAAAAGCTCACTTCTGAAAATTTTTTAAATTAATAAAATTTAAAATTAAACTTATTTTTGAATTTAAAGAGAATGCACGAAACCCGGCCTCATGATCCCAATAACCTTATTAGACGCTAAGCGTTATTTCGTTTTAAGAACAATCATTTTAAATCTTTAAGATACTTTTGAAATGACTTTTTATATTTTTAAATTATTATAATCTAAATTAGAAGCCCATTCCAAGAGATTGAAACCAATAGTTTTTACTGAAATCTTACTCTTTGAAAAAACTCAGCTGCAAAAATGATTCGCCTAGACTTCAAATTCCCTCTCAAAAGACAAGAAAAACACCGCAAACTCAGAGAAGTTCGATCTCTATAAAAATTTATTTAAATTTAACAAATTTATAAAATGATCCTCAATCACAGCTTTTTAGATAGTTATTCATCTTCCTTAGTTTATAAAAAATGAAGGCCCAGAAAAAATTAAGGCTTGAATCTCGTTCGAAGAACTGATAGTTCCTTAGAGGATGATCGCAGCTCATGCTTAGCTCGATTCAATCGCTCGCTGCGATCATCTTTAAAAGCAGTCTTTATATGAAACTTAAGACTGATTTTCCGATCTATATCAAGAATAGAAATAGCTTTGCTCTTTCACAGTGCTGAGAAGCACACAATTGTTCCCAATCGGACATGCTTCAGAAAAATCATGGAGGAACCAAAGGCGTTCCAGCAGGACGGGTAAGGTTGGCAAACAAGGTGTACTGAGAAAGCCACGCAAGCCGAATGGTCTCTGTTTCTCCTGAACGGTGCTTAGCCACAATTAACTCGGCAACACCCTTATCTTCTGATTCTTTATTGTAAACTTCATCACGGTAAATAAAACAGACCATATCCGCATCTTGCTCAATAGCTCCGGACTCCCTAAGATCAGAGAGCATAGGACGCTTGTTCGGACGATTTTCTACTCCACGATTGAGCTGAGAAAGGGCAATCACAGGAACTTTTTGTTCCTTAGCAAGGTTTTTTAATCCTCGACTAATTTCAGAAATCTCTCTCTCACGAGAACCCTCTTTCTGATAGGCTTTAGAACCTCGCATGAGCTGCAGATAATCCACCACAATCAAATCTAAGTGCTTCTCAGAAGCAAGTAATCGTCTGCACCTTGCTCGAATATCCATCACCGTGAGATCTGCCGAATCATCAATGAAAATCTTAGATTTAGAAAGCTGATCGGAAGCTACGACTAATTGCTCCCACTCTCCCGTGGACAACTTGCCGACTTTCAAGCGCTTCGCATCAATACGTGTCATCCCCGAAAGAAATCGAAATCCAAGCTCCTCTTTGGACATTTCTAAAGAAAAAAGAGCCACAACAGAATCATGGCTTTTAGCGATATTCTGAGCCATTGAGAGAAATAAACTCGTCTTTCCCATGGCAGGACGAGCTGCAATAATCACTAATTGCCCTGCACGAAGACCACTGGTCAACCGATCAAAATCATAAAATCCCGTTCGCAAACCAATGACATCACTTTTGGCCTTACAAAGGTCCTCCAGCGCATGCATATTCTCAATGAGCACCGATCGAATATTGGTAAAAGAACGATTGGATTTAAAATCTGAGACTTCAAAAATCATTCGCTCAGCGTCGTCTAAATAAGCCTCGACGTTTTCTACCCCATCATAGGCTTCCGTGGCAATCTTCGCACTTGCATCGATCATCCGACGAATCAAAGCTTTTTCATGCACTATTTTTGCATAATGAGCGATATTAGAAGTAGCAAAAGTATCTTCAAATAAACCCGTTAATCGAGTACTGCCCCCGACTTTTTCAAGCCAACCTCGGTCCCTCAAAGAAGCCGTGAGGGTCACTAAATCAACGGGATCCCCTCTCTCAGACAAACCAAGAAGTACCTCAAAAATCTTTTGATGGGCTGATTGATAAAAATCTCGAGCTTCCATGCCCATGTCTAAGACCTGATGAATCAGATCATTATTGAGCAAAATAGCCCCTAAAATAGAACGCTCTGCCTCAATATGATGAGGAGGAACACGCCCTACAGGGGCCTGCATCTCAACGGACATTGAGACTACTCCTCTTTAACTACACGTACTTGGATAGAAACAGAGACTTCTGCATCAAATTTAATCATAACTGGGTAAACCCCCAAAGCCTTAATGGGAGCTGAAAGCAATACCATCTTCTTTTCTACTTCATGACCTGCTTGCTTCAATGCCTCTACAATATCAGACACATTCACCGAACCAAAGAGCTGATCCTGGTCTCCAACTTTCCTAGCTAAAACACAAGAAAACTCAGCAAAGACTGCAGCTGCTTTTTGCGCCCGCTCTTTTTCAGCCAGACGCTTTTTCTCCAAAAGTCTACGATGGTGATCTACGGAAGCAATATTGCCGGCATCAGCCGCTACCACTAAACTCCTAGGAAGCAAGTAATTCCTAGCATAGCCATCGGAGACATTCACAAGATCTCCTGTTTTTCCTAAATGGTCCACATTCTGACGCAAAATCACTAACATATCGAACCTCCTTAAGGTAAAGACTACTGCTTGAGTCTTTTTCTAAAGTCAAACCATAGATCAAAGAATCCCAAGCCTAACACAAGCGGCATCATCAAAGAAACGCAGAAAAAAAACAAAATCCACCTGAACAAAACTCGAAAATTCCAAGCACTAAAAAGATCATGCAGAATACTTAAACCCTGCACAATATAAGCGGCCATCAAAAAGTTAAAAACGTTGCGTGCGATATCCGAGACAATGCCAAGATCAAACAGCAAAAAAGCAGCACTTCCAATGGTTGGCCAGACCCATAATTCGGGAGTACGCCATTTTCTTAAAAGCCCTGAGTGATAACCATACTGTGTGCGAAGTACCCCACAACCCCATTGCACCAAGAATACTACATTGCTGAGAATCAAGAAAAAAGAAAAAATACACAAATGCGAAGGAAACTGAATCAGTAAATCCCTTTTTAAAAGATCCACTTCTTCTGCCAGATGTCCCGATTTCTGCATGGAGCTCATCAGGTACTGCATGGCACCTGCAATTTGCTCTTGCACCAACTCCATAGGATGCCAATGGAAGCAATAAACCCCCAGAAGCAAAGAAATACTTACCGCAACAAATGTCATCAACCAAGTTGAAAAGACAATGCTTTCTAATGATTTTTTTCGTCGCATTCCTGCCATCAGCCCCAAAGAGGTCAATCCTACATAAAGAGCAAAAATAACCGTGGAAAAACCACCGTCCATGAAAAAAACCAGAAGTCCGTTGACCAAACAAGCAACCAGCATCCGAAAAAAACCGGCCTGCAAACCATAGCCTACCAGGGGCAAGGGAGCAAAAATTTCTAAAAAACAAACAGGGAAAAAAAAGATAGGCACCAAAAAGTCAGGCAAGAAATGAAACCAACCCGCACTGAGGTAACAAAAGGCACTCAGAAAACAAACATACTGGAATCTTTCAAAGACTCCGGCAACTAGAAAACCTTTTTGGGACATCTCCTACCAAAAAAAACTAATTACCCGAAGAAACATAACCCACAATCGCTAAATTACGAGCGCGCTTCACCGCAACAGTCAACTGACGCTGATGCAAAGCACAATTGCCCGAAATACGACGCGGCATAATCTTGCCATGCTCACTCACAAACGACTGCATCATTCTGACATCTTTGTA
>DAISZI010000148.1:0-4559 GCA_036824885.1 Oligoflexia bacterium | reverse complement strand
TCCTTGAGGCTCAAAAGAACTCTTAAGCTCAAAGCTTTTCTGAGAAAAAAATGGCATAAAATCTCAACGATTCAAAAATTGCGCAATACGTTCTTTAGAATGACCTTCAAAAAAATCTCGAGTTTTTTGATCTTCCAAAATAACCCCATGGTCTAAAAATAGGACCCTGGTTGCTACATCTTTTACAAAATTCATCTCGTGCGTTACAATCAAAATAGTGATTCCTGTGGAAGCTAAACTCTTAATCACCCGAAGCACCTCCTGAACCATCTCAGGATCCAAAGAGGATGTAGGCTCGTCAAATAAAATCACTTCAGGATCCATCATCAAAGTACGTGCAATGGCCACACGCTGCTTTTCTCCTCCAGACAATTTCTCAGGGTAGGAAAAAGCTTTTTTTTCTAACCCCACCTTACTTAAAAGCACCTGAGCTTTCTCTAAACTCGCAGCAGAAGACATACCCTTCACACGCTCAGGAGCGTAAGTCAGATTCTCAATAACTCTCATGTTTAAAAAAAGATGAAAATTCTGAAAAACCATCCCCACTTTTTCTCGTACACGATCCACAGACTCAGCAGTGATTTCCTCCCCTTCAAAAAAAATTTGTCCCGAATCAGCAATCTCTAAGCGATTGATACAACGAAGCAAAGTGGACTTCCCGCTTCCAGAAGATCCCAATAAAGCAAGCGTCTCACCTCTTGGGATCTCCACATCAATCCCATCCAAAACAACCTGATTCCCATAATTTTTTTTTAAATCACGTATATTAATCATAGCTCATTGATTTTTCAAGTTTTTTACCCAATCCACTTAAAATCAAAATCATAAAATAATAACAAAAGGCAGCCATGACCAAAGGCTTGAAGTAAGCATAAGTTTCAGCAGAAACTAATTGAGCCCGGCGCATGATATCTTCTTCTCCCAAAAATGAAATCAATGCTGTTTCTTTCAAAAGATTGATCAATTCATTAAACAATGCGGGAAGAACATTACGGAATGCTTGAGGAATAATGATATCTTTCATCATCAAAAGAAACGGTATACTCAAAGCCTGCGCAGCCTCAAATTGACCCCGATCTAAGGTACGAATTCCTGTTCGAATGATCTCCGAAACATAAGCTGCTGAATTTAAAGAGAAAGCAATCACTCCTGCCAGTAGCGGAGAAATCCGATACGACACTAAGCTGGGAGCACCAAAGTAAATCATACTCAATTGCACCAGCATAGGAGTTCCTCGAAAAACAGAAGTATAAATCTGAGCAGCCCTCCTTGCTAGAACCGAAGGACTCACCTTCAAAACAGCAAGAAAGGTCCCCAGAACAATACCCCCAATAAAAGACAAAAAAGTATATTTCAATGTGCAAGAAACCCCACCTAAAACATACAAAAACGTCGAAGACTCAGCACGTAAATAGTCAAGCATCAGGACGCTAACCACTTCTTTCGAAGAACTCGCATTTTACTACTTCGCATCAAACGCTTCAAAGCTCCATCAAATCTTGACTTCCAAACTTGCTCCGGTACTTCTTTTTTGAAAGCAATGGCATAACCATCCCCCTGCCCAGAAAGGGGAGCCCACTTTAAATCCTCATTAGCTCGAACAAAAGCCTGCGCTTGAATCTTCTCTGCCACCATCCCAAATAACCGACCTGATTTAATCTCTTGAATCAAAAGATGATTTTTTCCCAACGCAAGAACTGTCATCCCCTCATGAAGGCTTGCTTCTGCCTTCGCATACTTCTCCATCGTGGAACCAAGCTGCACTCCTACGCGCTTCCCACGAAAATCCGTCTCTGCACCAAACAAAGCCCCCTTTTTCAAAACAAGAGCCAACTCGCTAAAATAATAGGGATCACTAAAACTCAAATTTTTTGCTCTCTCGGGAGTCCTCGCCATAGAAGATATCACAAAATCAATCCTTCTTGATTGCAAAGCAGGCACCAAGGCACTGTAGTCCATGTCTTGCATCACAAGCTCAACACCTAAATCCTCAGCGATAGCATGTGCCAAATCCACATCAAAGCCTAAAATTTCCCCATTCTTCTTAAACTCAAAAGGAGGATAATCCGCGCAAAGACCCATTTTTAATTGAATTTTCTGCGTTTCAGCAACTGCCGCTAAACTTCCTTCATAAAATCCACCCATTCCTAAAAAAATAAATGAAATTCCCAAAACAATTTTTTGCATACTCAGCACCATTTTATCGATTCCCATCAAATGATTTTAGTGGAAGGAAGCTTTATAACGGCATGTTTCAAAAAGCACAAGAAAAATAAAAAACACACCTTCATTTAGCCTCACCAAGAATCGAACTTGGATCAGTCCTTTAGGAAAGGACCGTTTTATCCATTAAACTATGAGGCCCCTGAATCTCATACAACCTAAAACTCTTCCCAGACAAAAAGTCAAGGACTAGGCTTCAGGCTGATGCTCCTTAGATCTCCCTTAAGACTCGTGGTAAAAATACTCCTCTGCTGTATTTTGCTATGAACAACTTGGATCATTTTAAAAATCAAGCAAGACCCAACACACTCATCAAAAGAAAGATCCATGAGCCTGACTTACTCTATTTGAGAGAATACAGCAAGTAGTATCCTAACAAGGCCACCACAATCCCCCTGCCTGACCGCCAGCGCCAAGCATCCCGTGGATCAAGCTTCCAAAAAAATCGTCTAAGAACCCAGTCAAGTAAGAAGACCCCTCGATAGATCTCAATTAAAAATGTAAATTGAGTCACCTCGACATTACTCATCCCTTAGGATGGCTCCCAAAGTAACTTCGTATCTTGAGAAGACTTCTGTCTTCGACATCAAATTCGTAAAATTTTTTCATGTCGATCTATGTGCTCATGGATTGCCTTATTCAGCACGATCAACTAAGAATAGGAAGTTTTTTCTGGCACAACCCCGATCTTGTTTGACTTTAAGATTTGTTATTGAGTCAATCACCCATCTTACACTCAAATCCTACTCAAATAAGAATCAACTCATTGCCTAAAAGTCCACCCAACCATACGAGTCCCCGAGATTCCGTCCTCCTTCTGCTCATCGCAGCTCATACTCTCACGCAGCAGTCCGTCCTTCTATAAACATAAAAGATTAACTTTGCATCCATTTTTAAAAAATAATTCTATCTAATCAATTGTCTGAAATCAAGAACGCTCAAGAACAGAGACTGCTCATGAAACGACCTCAATGACAAATCCACAGTAGGAGCACTAGCGAACTAAACATCCTCTGAGAAAGGAAAGCTTTCTCTCCACAATCCCAAGGAAGCTAGCAGATCTTTCACTAAAAAAAAGACCCCCTGTCTGGTGGAAAAAAAATGAAAAAAGTTGTTTACAAAACACAAGAGAAACGCCAGAAAGGAAATCCCTGCTGAGACACCCTAAGCTGAAAAAAAATTCTCATGTTCTCTAAAAAAAACCACCGCATCGAAACTATAAACGTAACCCATCACAAAAATACAACCCATATATATTCTTATCAAAATATTCTTTATCAGATCAAAGACATTGAAACTTAGGAAAAAAAGCCCTAGTAACCACTCCTGCACTTCATTGCTCATCTCATGGACTCCTGACTCAAGCTGGATTTAGGAAGTAACACAAACTTCAATCACAGCCTCGTATCCACTCAAGAACCCAAAGCCATCCTCAAAATAGTTAGTTGCTTGAGAAAGTGAACGAAGTTTGAACCTCTGCCAGAATCCTTTTGATGGAAAGTTCAAGACCATCTACCTTTTTACAACTTCTCAAAATACTCACCTCATCATCCCACACAACAAGAGAAACTCAGAAAGCGATTAGCTCCCATTCTTCTCTTATTCATGTGAAATCAATTAAGTTCTTAGAGTTTTTTCACAAGATAGTACAATTTTTGGATCAACCGAGAATAGATCATAAGCAATGACATCTCTGATGTATCAGCTTCAAAAACTCGCATATCCAGCATTGAGTACCAAAAGATAAAAATATTTCGAATGAACAAAAAAGTAAGTAGAGAAAAAGACCGCCTACCCAATACTTGGGAGGTAGACAAACATTCATGACGCAGATACCGTAAAGCGCTTGCCTCAAAGTCATAAAAGAGAGCTATCATCATAGTTTAATGCGTCGCATTAGAATCGTAGAAAAAGCGGTAAGCATTCCCTGTTTTTCAAAAAAAGGATGTAAAAATGCCCATCCCACTTAGCTGATAGGATTCCCGATATAAACACTATCTCTTGCCAAAGTTCTTAAAAAAAAACCCTTGCAGAGGTTATTCGGGGAGACTTCACAAGTAATTGCTTTCAATGCCAATCAAAAGTTGAACGATTTAGTCCAATAAAGACCTAACTTGCTGATTTTTATAGAAATAAGCTGAGTAGTCTGTTATCCAATCTGAAACCAACAGATAAACTAAACTACTTAGAAGGCTTATTATGAATTGGCAAATTCAACTGGTTACTGTGTAACTTGTTTTATGCTACTATTTGAGGGAAGGATTCTGTTGTGATTCTGTACGAATGAGTTCGAATCAAGGACAGTCTCTTATCACTGATGAAGAAATTGTCACAAT